>DAOLDN010000052.1:0-12500 GCA_035327385.1 Verrucomicrobiota bacterium
ACAATGTGGACATACCCGGCGCAACCGGCCCAACTTTGGCGCTGACCAACGTTTCAACCGACCTCAATGGCTATGTCTTCACCCTGGTCGCGAACAACGCGATCGGCACGGCGACCGGGAGCATGACATTGACGGTCAACGTCCCTGTCTTCTCGACGATGACAGTGACTGCCACATCGCCCGGCAACGGTGCCACGGACATCTGTTCGGACACTCCGTTGACGGTGACATTCAGCGACACGGTGAGCCTTGGTTCGGTTGGTTCAATCAAAATCTTCAATACCGCCGACCCGGATACGCCGGTTGACACCATCAACGTCGCTTCCGGCCTGGTGCAACAGCGCAAATTCCCCGGGGACAACCAGTCGTTCTCCTATCAAACCATCCAGATCACCGGGAACACGGTGAAGATTTATCCAAATTTCAACGTGATGAGTCCGAGCCAGACCTATTACGTCACGTTGGATCCAAAAACATTCAAGGATTCCGGCGGCACCAACTTCGTGGGACTCACAAACACGAGCGCCTGGCAATTCACCACCAAGTCCGGGCCGGCGGACCCGGCCAATCCGGTGGTCAACGCCGACGGCAGTGCGGACTTCCTCACCGTGCAGGGGGCTGTGAATTCCATTCCGTCCGGCGCCAGCCCCACGCAGCGCGTCATCCAGATTCGCAATGGCGATTACAACGAGATCGTCAACATCTCCGGCAAGCACAACGTGACGTTCCGCGGCCAGAACCGCACGGCCACACGCGTCGGTTTTGCCAACAACGCCACCTTCCAGGCGGCCAACGGCGGCACCACGCACGCCCGCATGGCGTTCAAGATCAACGCCAATGACGTCGCGCTCGAAAACCTCACGGTCACCAACCGCACGCCGCAGGGCGGTTCCCAGGCGGAGGCCATCATGATTTCCACCGCCGCGCGAACCATCGTTCACAACGTTGACATGTTCAGCCGCCAGGACACGATTCTCGGCAACACGCGCTTGTCACAGGTGTACTTCCACGATTCCACCGTGATTGGAAACTTTGACTACATCTGGGGTGGCGGGAATCTTTACTTCGATTCCTGCACCATCCGGACGATTTCCGGGAGCAGCAGCTTCAACGTGACTGCGGCGCGCACGGAAACCTCCGCCAGCGCCAGCGCCACGACACCGTGGGTCAACCCGAATGGAACGACTTACTCCGCGAACGGATTCTCGTTCGTGGATTGCACGTTCACGGCGGACGCCGGAGTGTCGGGCATCACGCTGGCCGGCGCCAACGGAACTTCCGGCGGCTTGTCCTCCTGGGCGTTCTGCAAATTCGACACGGCCGCTTATGTGACGCCCTCGCTCGCGTTGAGCAACAATTACGTGTTCTGGCAGCACGGCAACTCGAACCTCGCGGGAGCTTCGCCCATTTCCTTCGCCAACGTTCAGAGCATCGGCGGCAGCCCGGACGACCCGCGACTGCTCGCCGCCACAAACGTGACGACGTGGTTCTACGGTTGGACGCCGACGCTCGCTCCCAACATCCTCACCAATCCTGTTGGCGCCACCGTTGACACGGGCGACCCCGTGACGTTGTCGGTCGTCGCCACCGGCATTCCCGACCCGACCTATCAGTGGCTCAAGAACAGCACGAATCTCGACGGCCAGACCGGCAGCACGCTGAACATCGCCAGCGCGCAGGTTTCGGACGCGGGCGATTACTCGGTGATTGTCACCACGTCCGCCGGCGCGGTCCCCAGCGCCACGGCCACCGTAAACGTAAATCCGCCCGTGTATGACCCGCCCGCCATCAATTCCTTCGGCGTCATTGGCGGACAATTCAGCATCACGTTCGATGGCGACGCGGGTGCCACGTTCGGGGTTTCGACCTCCACCAACCTGATTGACTGGACGACGATCTTCACCACCAACGCGCCAGCGCTGCCGTTCAATTGGTTTGACACCAACGCGCCCGACCCCGCGAGGTTCTACCGGGTCTTCATCAATTAGCGACGAGGAAGCGGCAACTCCCACCGTCGCCCCGGGCACTCGCGTCACCGCAATGGTGGCCGGGTGCCCGAACCATTTTGCGCCGTTCTTCGCCAACGCCGCGCGCCGTTCAATGATGTAGGGCAAATGGCCCTGAAATCAGAAGTCAGAAATCCGAAGTCCGAAAAAGACAAACGGCGCAAATCCGAACGAGTGCAATCCGTGCGAATGGCAGTACGAACGCGAAGTTCCCGGTCCTCGGATTGCTTTCGGATGCTGGAGGACCGGCTTTGGAGCTTTGGTTTTTGCGGTCAGCCCTGTTTGGGCGGCGTGGCTTCGGATGCCTTGATCATCTCATCCAGCAGTTTCTTGAATTCCTGCAAGCCGGGAGCGGGAATGATGATGGTGTCGCGACGGCCGCCGACGTCTTCCGTGATTCTCAGGAATCGTCCGCGCGGATTTTCCTTGAGCGTGAAGACGAAGGTTTTTCGTTCGATCTGAACCTTGTCGGACTTGATGGTGTCCTCGTTGACGGGCGGTTTTGGAGCGCCGTAATGGCGGTGTCCGCCGTAAGGAGATGGCCGTTCGTTTGAAATCATATTTTCCCTTCCCGTTGCAGCGCCCTCGGCGCCCGGTTCATCAATCTCAGACAAGTTTGACAACAATCCGTGTTTGTCAACCCTCGAATTCCCGCAGACCACGGCCGTCCTCACTTGCGCCGGCCAAACCACACCAGTGCGCCCAGCAACATCACGCCTCCGGGCAGTCCGCCCAGCAAAATCCATTGCACCGACTGCAATTGTTTTTGAGTGATGTTGAGCCGGTATTCGGAGACGGGTTTGGGGCCAAGTCCTTCCATCAGTTGCGGGCGGTCCAGCAGCCAGTTGGCGGCGTAGCCGGCAAAATCGCGGTTGGCGGCATTATCAATAGATTGGTTGCCGAGGAAAAGAGAATCGCCCGTAACGACAATTCTCGTGGTGCCACGCTCTGTGACGACACCACGCACCGCGCCCTTTTCGGCGGCGGCGATCAACGGGTATTGCTGAATTCGTCGCACCGGGTCGTCCACCAGGTGGGAACGCGGTCCTGACATTGCCAGTTCATGTACCTTGGGCGCGTCCGCGGCTGTAGAGGACGCTTTCTCGGCGGAGACAGAACGAGGCAGGATGACATAAAGGCTTGAACCGACTATGGGATTCACGATGAGATGGTTGCCAAATTGCCGAACCAGCATGTCAGAACCAGTGATGGTGTTGTCGGGGTCCATGACAACTCTTCCTCCCACCACGATACCCCAACGCGCAAGCACCTTTTCCAAGCCCACCGGCCTGCCCTTTGAGAATGCGTTGAACAAGGCCAACAACCGTCCTCCTTGTTCCAGATATTTCTCCACCTTGCTCAGTTCAGCGTCATCAATCGGTGTTGTCGGCCCTGCGATGACCAGCAGGTTGCAGTCAGAGGGGATCGTGTTTGTGCCAGTCAACGCGATCGGTTCGACCGCCACGTAATTTTGCTGAAGGAGCGCGGCGAATTTCATGTAACCGGAAACCTGGTCTGCGCTGTCAATTTGATGCTCGCCGTGACCCACCAGAAAATAGGCCTTCAACGGCTGCGGCTGTGTCACCCCCAGAAGCATGGCGCTGAACATCATCTCGCCCTTGAAGGCCACAACTTTCGGACGGAAGGTTTCACCCTCGTCGGAAATGATTTTTTCCACTGTGTATTCTGCCAGTCCGTCACCGGGAAGGATTTTTGTCCGGCCTTCACAGTCGAAGATAATGACGTTTTTTTCCGCGCGATTGGAGGCGACCTGGAGTTTGTATTGTTCCTTGACGCGTTGGGCTTCGGAGGCGTCCACCAGGTAATCCACCGTGTTGACCGTGATGCGTGGATTGATGGCCCTGTATTCGTTGATCAGTTCCTGGATGGCGGAGAACAACGGATTCTTCCGGTCGTAGTACAGCGTCACCGTCACGTCGTTGGTGATGGTGCCAAGCAGATTGACGGTGCGCGGGGAGAGTTCGACACGAGTCTGGGAACTGAGATAGAACCGGCTGAAATGGCGGGCGGAGAGGTAATTGACCATGACGATCACCGCCACCACCACGAGCGTTCGCAACACCACGTCGAAGGCGATGCTCCACTTGCGGCCCAGTGAAAAACTGCGTTTGGTTTGCGGTTCGGAGTCCATGTTACTTCCACCTCCGGCTCTCGACCGAACGCAATGTCAGGAACAGGAACAGCAACGTCAGGCTCAAATAGAATATAATCGGTCGCGTGTCCACGACGCCGCGCGAGAAATCGTGCATCTGGTCGAACAACGCCAGATGTTTCACCAGGTCCGCCTGCCACGGAGTGATCACCGGCAATCTGTCCGCCAGCACGCTGACCAGAAACAGGCTGAAACCGACGGCCAGGCTGACCATCGCGGCCACCATCTGACTGCGAGTGACCGACGACGCGAAACAACCCATCGAAATGAACAGGCAGCCGAGCAGAAAGATTCCGAGAAACGTGCCGCCCACCGAGCCGGCGTCCATGCCCGTTTCGCTGGCGCTGTAGTAGCGCAACACCAGCAGACAGCCCAGCAGCGGCAGCCACATGAGCATGTAAAACAGCATCGCGCCCGCGAACTTCGCCAGCACCACCTGCATGTCCGTCACCGGCGTGGTCATCAGCGTCTCGTAAGTGCCCGAAAACTTTTCCAACGCGAACAATCGCATCGTGATGACCGGCACGGCCAGCAGAAGGACGATCCAGAAGAACGGCGTGAGGTAAAACATCTCGGTCACGGGCATGGGCAACGGTTCGGTGCGCAGTTTTACCAGCAGCACCACGAAACTCAGGCCCAGCAGAAAGGCCGCCGCCGCGATGATCACGTAGCCGGTGATGGACAGGAAAAACGATCCCAGTTCGCGCCGGGTCAGAGTTAGAAAAGCCCGCATCAGACCTCCTCCTCCATTCCCGTGACCTGCACGTAGATGTCCTCCAGCGAATGGCGGCTGCGCGTCAGTTCGCGGATCGCCCACCCGCGTTCTCGCGCCAGCGAAAACACCAGCAGACGCACGTCAACTCCGTTGCGGGGCGTCAACGCGCATCGTTGAAATTCACCCTCCGCCGCCGAGATGTTGAACTGCTCTATCTCCGGCATGGATTCCCAACACGCGTTCAGTTCCTCCGCCGGCGCAGCAATCTCGGCGATGACCTGGCTGTTGCCCGCCATTCCGCGCTGCAATTCCTCCGGCGTGCCGACGGCGACAATTCTTCCTCCGCCCATGATCAGCAGCCGGTTGCAGGTCATTTCCGCCTCTGGAAGAATGTGCGTTGAAATCAACACCGTGTGCGTGCGACCGAGGTTTTTGATGAGTTGACGGACGGCGCGTATTTGTTGCGGGTCAAGGCCGATGGTAGGTTCGTCGAGGATCAACAGGTCCGGTTCATGCACCAGCGCGTCCGCCAGACCCACGCGCTGACGATAACCTTTGGAGAGCTGTCCGATGATGCGTCGGCTGACGGCGGTGAGGTCGCATTGTTCCATGACCACGTCCACGCGTTGGCGGGACTGGCGGATGCCAAGGCCCTTGAGCCGGGCGCGGAACTTGAGGTATTCGCGGACTCGCATGTCCGGGTGGAGCGGATTGTTCTCGGGCATGAATCCGATGCGCCTTCGGACCTCGCGGGATTGCGAAAAAACGTCCAGACCCGCGATTCGCGCCGTGCCGGAGGTGGCGGGCATGAAGCAGGACAGGATGCGCATGGTGGTGCTTTTGCCCGCGCCATTGTGGCCGAGCAGGCCGACGATTTCGCCGCGTTCCACGGTGAACGAGATGTTGTCCACGGCGGTGTTGCCGGCGTAGCGTTTGGTCAGGTTTTGGACTTCGATCATCATGCCATCGTTCGAGGCTCGGCCCGGAGTGTAGCGGACGAACCGCAAATTGGGCCAACCAAAAACAAACCGCAATCAATTCTTGGAAAGCGACGGTGGCCGGGAAATTCAATGCAATGCTGAAAAAACCAATTTCCCGTGTCGCTGGTCGCGACATGGTTGGAACAGATGACCCTTGATGGCCCGGCTTGGCGCAGTTTGGCCCCGGTGGCACGGTCGCGTCACTCGGGTTGGGTTGCCTTGATTCTGATCAGGGCCGATTCGTTCGGCGGTGTGGAGATGAAGATTTGGTTGGTCTGTTGCGGCCAATCAATTCCGGGGGCGGGAATCCATTCCGAAGCGAAGTTGTTGGTGTTGATTTCCACCGTGTACAGGAAGTTTGTGTTCGCGGTCCAGCTTACCAGGAGTCCGTCTGGCGAGTGCTGGATGCCGGTGATGAGGAACGCGTTCGGCGGCAGCACGTCCGGCGTGGGAGTCGGGGGTGGACTGAATTTGTGAAGGATGTTGGTCTTCGCTCCGTTGACAGTCGCGCCGGGGCTGACGACATAGACGTTGGTGCCGTCCGTGGTTGTCCAACTGCCGAACCAGTCGAACTGCTGACGGCTTTCCGGGGCGAGGGTCTGGACGAGATTCCATTTTGAACCGTCAAATTTGAACACGTCCACAATGCCCTTGCCGTCGGTGGTGGCGGGTGGGCTGAAGGTCTGTGTCCATTCGGCAAATCTCGCGCCGATCACGCACAGATCCCCTTTCATGTCGCCGCTGTTGCCGTAGTAGGTCCGGGGCTGAAGGTTGGTGGGGAAATGACTGCCGATCTGATTCCAATTCGTTCCGTTGTGCTGAAAGAAATAAACTCCACCAGTTTGAAATGAACTGGCCCGCTGGGGAGCTCCAACGACGAGCAAGTCATCTTTGATGCCGGGTTCACCGTATTCCTGGCATTGAACGTAGGCGATGCCGAAGGTTTCCGTCGGCTTCGGGGAATTGGGTCGCAGCACGCCGGTTTCCACCCATGTGCCGTCGCGCAGTTCATAGAGATACAGCGCCCCGGAATGGGCGTTGTTAAACCTTCCGTAAAACAACGCATTCGTTCCATGAACGGTGGCGGTGTAGGCGAAGTTCCAATTGTTCGACCCGCCGGAACACATGACCGGGCCCTGGCGCAGTTCCCAACGGTTGCTGCCGGGGTCAAACTGATAGAACCATCCCGCCCCGGAATACGCGTAATAGGGATCGGAATTGTACCAATGCCCCAGTGAGCCGCAGACCATCCAGTCGCCGCTGATGGAGGGGCTGTTGCCGAATTCGTCCGTGGCCTGGGGCACGATGTATTGGAAAAACTCCCATTGCCGGGTCGTCGTGTTCAGTTTGAACATTTGAATGTCGCCGGTGCCGTGCGGGGTGGTTGGTTGCGTGGTCTTGTTGGTGCTTCTGGCCCAGGTGGATTCCACAGCGAGCCATTCGCCGTGGCTGTTCGTCCCGTGGCCAATGGCGTATCCAAACCAGCCCCGGTTGTTGGTCGGGAGAAAGTGATCCGTCAACTTCTGTGAAAACACCCAGTTGCCGTGATGATTGGTGAAGACATACACATAGCCCTCGCGCCCCCCGGGCGCGTCCTGGTCCGCCGCGAAGAAAAACTCCGGCGTCACAATCAATGCCCTGTCCGTGGCGGGATTCGGAAGAGTCAATCCCCGGCCGAAGTGCATCGTGTTCGCCAACTGCAATTGGGCATGGACTGAAAGCGAAAGCGTCAGCAGGTATAACGTGAAAAAAATCCTTTTCATTTTAGTCTGGGGAGTTTGCCGCAGGGGAACTTCGTGCTGGCTCAAAATGCAATGAAACTGCGTGTGTTAATGGCGTGTTGAACGGTATGGACAGTGTCGCGGTGGGCGCTCGGAAAACGAATGATACCTGTGGCGTGCGGGCCGCGAGGGCAGGTGCCGACTGGCGAACAGGACTGATTTCGAGTGCGTGCGTGCGTGCTGATTCACACACACAATGTGAGGGTGTTCCGCGTCCAAGTCTGTCCGGTCAACGGATGATTAAATTCCCCTGAACGCCCGACACGCTTGTAGTGGATTCCCCGACATGACAAAAACTGTTTTAAGAAGAACTGCGATCGAATCCAGACTCCACGTACCGACACTCAAATTCCACAAGAAGGCCCAAGCCGGTGCGGCTGAACGTTCCATCACGACTGGATTCTGCCTTGCGCCCACGTGATGGCGGTGCGCAGCAGTTCCGACGCGTCCTTGAGGCGCAGCTTCTCCTTGATCCGTGCCCGGTAGGTTTCGATGGTCTTGATGTCGAGGTTCAATTCCTCGGCGATCTGGCGCGTGCCAAGGCCGCGTCCAATCAGCTCAAACACCTGCAACTCGCGGTCAGCCAGTGAATCAACGGAGGCGGCTCCGGACCCGCGCCGGTGTCCGAAAGCCCGCGCCGCAATCTGCACGGCCAGCTTTTCGCTCAGGTAAATGTCGCCGCTCAAAACCTTGCGGATGGCTTCCATGATTCTGCGTGTGGCTTCCTGTTTGGTGATGTAGCCGTGCGCGCCGGCGTGGATGACACGCTCCGCGTACAACGATTCTTCCTGCATGGAAACCACCAGGATTCTGAGCTCCGGATGCATGACTTTGAGGTCCTTGATCAATTCCAGTCCGTGCGACCGTTTGAGCGTCAGGTCCACGATCGCCAGCGCCGGATCGGTCCTTGAAATGACTCGCAACGCCCCGGCCCGGTCCTCGGCTTCGCCGCAAACGTGAAGGTCGGGTTCGCGATTGATGATCTCGGCGAGCCGTTCGCGTACCATCGGATGATCGTCCACCACCACCACCCGCAATCTCGTGTCCTGTGTTTCTGATATTGGACTGGTCATGAAGTTTCAGGGATGTTTGTTTCCTCCTCCGCCGACTTGCAAATGACGAGTGTCCCTCCTCCGGAGCGGTGTCCGATAGTGAACTGTCCGCCGATCATGCGTGACCGATATTCCATGATGTGCAATCCCATCCCCCCATCTCCGGAAATCCGTTCGCTCAGGCCCGTCCCGTCGTCGGCCACGCGCAGTTCAAACCGCCCGGACTCCAATCGAAGTTCCACCTCGATCCGCCGGCACGCGGCATGTTTGACCGCATTGGTCACGGCCTCTTGTGCGATGCGGTAGAGATGGATCGCGGTTTCGTCTTTGAGTTCCCGTTCCATTCCGGAGCAACTCAGTTCGCAGCGCACGTTGAACCGGGAACTCACGCCGTCCACCAATTCCTGCAACGCCGTCGCCAAACCCTGTTCCTCAAGTCGCACCGGATACAAACCGCGCGCCAGATTGCGGGCTTGCGTGATGGATTCGTCCAGCAAAGCCGCAATCTTCGCCGCGTCGCCCGCTTCCGGAAGCGAACGGGCCGCGAGTTGTTCCCTCAACAGATTCGCCGAAAACGTCGTGCCCACCAGATGCTGACACAGGCCGTCGTGCAGGTCCTGCCCGATCCGCGCCTGCTCCCGCTCGCTGATTTCGAGGATGCGGCGTTCGAGGTTCATTCGCTCGCGGACTTCCGCCTGCAATCGCGAGGTCCTGTCCTCGACGCGCTCTTCCAAAGTGGTCGTCATCCTCCGCACCGTTGACACCAGCCAGACCACCACGAGGAACACACACAGGCGCATCGCGGCGTTCCAGTAGGGGATGACCGCGTGTGAATAGGCCGCCGAGTCCGTCAGGTCTGCGGCCAGCCACACGGCGGTGGCCATGCCCGCCGCCAGTATCCCGGCCAACCGTCCCGCAAAATGCGTCACAAACAACACGGGAAAAAGGTAGAACAGCGACCCGCTGACCCTTGGCCCAAGGTAATAGTTCAACATCCCGATCAGCAGGATCACAATCGCCCCTGTGCCAAGGATGAACGCGGTCGAACGCCAATTGCGCCCGGATGAACGCCCGTGCGTCCCGGCGAATTTGCCGGTCGAAGGCAGCGCGCCGGCATTGCCGGGCGGACTGACGTGATTCGCAGTTTGCATCAGACTTCGTGCGTTTCAGGCTACAGCCGTTTCCACAATTCCATTGCGGGAATCAATACAAATCTCAACCGGGCCGGTTTTTTTGGTGGAAAGGGGCGAGGCGATTTGCATGCGGGCAAAAAGAACAATGGGAAGACGTTGCGGCACTGCGGTTCGCTGTTCAATCCGTGCGGTCACGCTCCGGGGATGGAGCGGGCGGGCTGTGGGGCGAGGTTGTTCAACCACCAGCCGCCCTGGCGCTGGTAGCGTTTGAACGCCGTCTCGCCAAGCGCATCCTGCACGGCCTTCTCAGTCTCCGTTTTGATCTGCTGGAGCGCTTCGCTGCGTTGTTCGCGCGTCAAATTCTGGTCGTTTTGCAACTGCCTCACGCTTTCCTCGGCCGTTTCCTTGAAGTCATACACCTTCGCCGCCGTGCCCACAGGCAGTTCAAACTTTTTGGCGATCCGTGTCAGTTCCTGGTACGAATGGTCTTGCGAGCGTTCGTACTCCTTGCCTTTGGTTTCTCCCAGTGCCGCGACGATTTCCGCCTGCATGGCCTTCTTGTTTGCCTCGACCTGGGCAATCGCCTCCGAGCCTTCGATGTCGCCGTAATTGTAGATGCTGTCTCCGAATTTTTTTCGGGTGTCGAAAAGGGCCTCGTATTCCTCGCGCGTCAGCGTCAGGCCGCGCAATTCCCATCCCATCTGCTGCGCGGTCTGCGACTGGCGCAATTCAAACTCACGCAATTCCGCGGGCGAGAGAAATTGAGACAATCCCGCAAGTTGTTCGGCCTCGAGCTGCTTTCGTTCAGCGCGATATTGCGCGTCCCAGACACCGCGATTGGCCGAGTAAAACTCCTGCATCCGCTCCTCGAAATCTTCGAGATACTGGAGCACGGCCTCGCGTTTTTCCTCCGGCAAGAATGACACGCGCTGGTCCATCCAGTGCGTCGGTTCGTCGAATCCTTCTTCCATGCGACGGCGTTTTTCCGGATCAAAGCCGAACAAATCCACCAGCAGCGCAGTCTTTTCCTTCTGCAATTCACGTTCCCGACGCCACGCCACCCTGTTGCGTTTTATTTCCTCCCGGTCGCGGCTCTGAACCTGCCAGAACGGTTTGTTCTCATAACGATCCGGCCACAGTTCGCGCGTGCGGGCGGAGTAACGACGGTTGACCTCCGCCACGATGATGTCCTGGATGGTTTCCTCAGGGCAGCCGGCTTCGCGCAAACGGCGTATCCATTCCTTGAGATCGTCGGCTTGAACGTCATTCCACGATGCAATGGCTGCCGTCGTTGGAGAATTTCCCAAGGGGGCGCTGAGGCCGGACACCTTTCTTCGTGACTTCGATGTCGCTGCCGTCTGTCGCTCCGTTGTGGGATCAACAATCTCCGTCGTTCCGTCCGCAGGTTGGCGATCCATCCGTTGCTTGAGCCACAATCCGGCCATCAGCACGTTGGCTGTGACTGAGACGGCCACGATCCAGACGAAGGCCTTGATGGAACGGGGAGGATTCATCTGGTGTGTGAAATGTTTCGCAGCCACCAGCCACCTTGATTGGCGTAGGCTTTGGTGCGGCGTTCGCCGATCAACTTGGCCATCGCCTGCTCGGTTTCTTTGCGGATTGCCTTCAACGCCTCGTTGCGTTGCTCCTGGGTCAGTGTCTTGTCTTGACGGATCATATTGGCGGCTTTTTCGACTTCCGTCTTCATGTCCGCGATCTTGAACACGGATTCCTTTTCCACCCCGGCCTCCAACAGGTTTCGATACGCCCAGTCATCCATCATTTTGTATTCCTTTAGCCGGTCCGTGCCGAGGGCCGCAGCCAGTGCGTCCTCGACGGCTTTCTGCTTTTCAGCCGACGGTCGGTTGTCAGGCGCTTCCTGTCCCCAGGCCGTTTCAAAATCCTCCTTCGCCTGTTTGTATTCGAAGATGGCGCGGAACTCGGCCTCGTCCGGTTCGAACGACGACAATTCGTAGCGCATCTGGTTTGCAGTGTCGGAGGTGCGCAGTTCGTATTCCGCGACCTGCTCCGGTGTCAGCACGGTGGCCAGTTCCTCGCGGAATTTCTTCCTCAACGCCTTCAATTCCGTCTGCGTGTCCTGATCAATCATGCCGTCGGCCTTCGCGTAAATGTCCGTTTGTTGCTCCTGAAAGTTTTGGAACATCTCACTGACCTGTTCGCGCGATTCCTTCGGAATCGAGCCGAACATCCGTTCTGTCCAGTCCGGCTGGCCGGAGTCTTTCTGCATTTCCTCATACACGTTTTCGCCGAGCAGTTCCTTGATGAGCGCGGCCTGTTCCTTTTGCAGCGCCTTCATCTGCGCACGCTGTTCCGGTGTCGTGTCCCGATACTGTCCGTACCAAGTGTTCTGGCGCTCCCAGAAATTGGTGTTGGCCGGTTTCTTCGGCGGTCGCAATGCGGCAAACCTGGGCCGGTACAGTTTGCCAACATCGGCGATAATGATGTCGCGGATGACTTTTTCCGGAACCCCGAACGCGCGTAGGTTGGCGATGTATTGTTTGTAGTCGTCGGATTCCAGTTGCGCCCACTCGAAGCCATTGGCGTTTGATGCGGTGTCACCGGGAGTGGCTGCGGCGGGTGTGGAGAGCAATTCCTGTTGTTCAGCGCGGCTGGCGGCGGTTGACGTGGCGGCGGGTTTC
>DAOLDN010000053.1:0-12439 GCA_035327385.1 Verrucomicrobiota bacterium
CGCAGTTCGACATCACCAAGTCTTTCCGCGGCTACAGATTTTTTGAAACTGCTCCTGAATCCCAAACGCGGGATGTCGTTAGGAGAAATCTCTTCCCGAGTCGATGCTCAGATCACGAAATCAATGTGACCCGCCGGTTCGTGTTCCAGTTTGCGGGAACGTTCGGCGAGGTTGGCCAGGGTGGTGGATTCCATCACTTTCACGATGTCGTCGCGCACCTGTTTCATGATGCTGCGGATCGCGCAACGCGATTCGTCAGGGCAGGAACATTTCTCGTAATATTTTTCACTGACGCAACTGACTGGAGCGAGCGGGCCTTCGATGTGCCGGACGATTTCCGCCAGCGTGATTTGTTCCGGACGCCGCCGCAGACGGTAGCCACCGGACACGCCCCGCTTGCTTTCCACGATGCGCGCTGATTTCAAGTCGTTGAGGATTTGTTCGAGGAATCGTTTGGGGATGTTTTGCTTCTTGGAGATTTGCTGGATGCGAACGACGGAATCGTCCTCCTGAAAATCACGCGCCAGAACCATCAACGCCCGCAACGCATATTCGCCTCGAACGGAAAGTTTCATAGCCGTAATAGACTAATCCCCATCCACAAAGTCAAGAATCGTAGTTTTGTCATTATTTGAGCGCAAAAACAAAACTCTTAATATCTATTGACATAGTAGAGATTGTGTCTATTCTTGCCACCGTTACGCGATGAATGCTGAACGATTTCAATCTGAACAGGGCGACGTTGAAGCTGTGGCCGATTGGCTAAAGGCAGTCGAAAGACAGGTGAAGACGCTGCGTTTTGGCGTCGTGCAGATAGTCGTTCACGATTCGCGCGTGGTGCAAATCGAGCGGACTGAAAAAATCCGCCTGGATAAGACGACGGAGAGAAGTCATTGAATGCCGACCGCAAACAATCGGAGGCCAAAAAAAACACAAACCGCAACCCACCCGACAAAAGGAGGTCCGGAATATGAATGAACGAATAAATGAAAATTCATCGGACAATCGCGCTGGTCGCGATTCTGGGATTGCTGCCCGTCGTGGGTGGCTTGGCGGCGCAGGAAACAAATCGGGATATTGACGTCAATGCGCTATTGCAGCGCATTGAGGAACTGGAGCAACGAGTGAAAATCATGGATCGCAAACGCGAACTGGGCGATGAGGCTGCGGCTGAGAAGGCCAAGGTCACTCCGACAGTATCCATCGGGGCTGGAGGATTGCAGGTGCGGTCGGCGGATTCCAATTTTGTGTTTCGTTTCCGGGGTTACGTTCAGGCGGACGGACGGTTTTATGCCGAGGATGAGTCTCCGAACGGCAATCGCAACGACACATTTCTACTTCGTCGCGTGCGTCCGATTTTCGAGGGCACGGTCTATGAACGGTTTGATTACCGTCTGATGCTGGATTTCCCGTCCGGCGCCACGGCGAGCGCTGCGAACGATGTTTATGTTCAGGACGCGTATTTGAATGCGCGAATCCTGCCGCAGTTCCAGGTGCAGGTCGGAAAATTCAAAGAGCCGGTGGGACTCGAACGGTTGCAATCGGGCGCGAACCTGTTGTTCATCGAGCGCGCTTATCCGACGCAGCTTGTGCCCAATCGTGACGTGGGCTTGCAGGTTCACGGCGACCTTGCCGGCGGTTTATTGCGTTATGAAGCCGGCGTGTTCAACGGCGTGGCCAACGGTGGCAGCGGCGACAACGAGCAATACGACGATGAAAAGGACTTCGCGGCACGGCTCTTTGCGACGCCCTTCATCAAGTCTGGCAACGACTGGCTGCGAGGTCTTGGTGTTGGCGTTGCGGGCACATACGGCCATCAAGACGGGCCGCTTCGCTCGTTTGTCACGCCCGGCCAGCAGACGTTTTTTTCCTACACAACCGGCACGGGCACGAACGCAAACGTCGCTGCGGACGGCAAAATCTGGCGTGTTTCACCGCAGGCATATTATTACAAGGGTCCGTTCGGCATTTTTGCCGAGTATGCGCTTTCTTCACAGCATGTGCAGCGCACTGCGGCGGGAACGTCCGTCTCCGAAACGCTCAGGAACACCGGATGGGCGGTGTCGGCGTCGTGGTTTGTCACCGGCGAAGACAATTCATTCAAGGCGGTGACACCCGGAAAGCCGTTTACCTTCGGAGGCGAAGGATGGGGTGCGCTGGAATTGACCGCCCGCTACGCACAACTGAACGCGGACAACGACACGTTCCCGTTGTATGCCAACCCGGACACTGCTGCGAGCAAGGCTTCATCCTGGGGCGTTGGTGCAAACTGGCACCTGAACCGGAACGTGAAGTTGTCTCTCGATTACGAACAGACTGAGTTTGACGGCGGTAACACGGACTTTCTGAAGGATGGCGAAAAGGTCATCCTGACACGCGCACAATTTTCGTTCTGACCACAAACAATCAAACCGATTCAAATCATGAAACTGAAACAACTGATTCTCCCGCTGGCTGCAATCGTCGGAGGCGCAACCCTGACATGGAGCGCCGTGGCCAAGGACTTCAAACTGCTGAATGTTTCCTACGATCCGACCCGCGAATTGTACACCGAATACAACGCGGCGTTCGCGAAGCATTGGAAGGAAAAGACGGGTGACACTGTTCACATTGATCAGTCGCATGGCGGTTCCGGCAAGCAGGCGCGTTCGGTCATTGACGGACTGTCCGCCGACGTCGTGACACTTGCTCTGGCCTACGACATTGACGCCATCGCAGAGAAGGCGAGATTGCTCCCCGCTGACTGGCAGAAGCGTCTGCCAAACAACAGCGCTCCTTACACTTCCACGATCGTGTTCCTAGTCCGCAAAGGAAATCCCAAGGGCATCAAGGACTGGAACGACCTCGTGAAGCCAGGCGTGAAGATCATTCCTGCAAACCCGAAAACTTCCGGCGCTGCGCGCTGGACGTATCTGGCGGCGTGGGGCTACGTGCTCAAGAACGGTGGCGACAATGCGAAGGCACAAGAGTTCGTCACCAAATTCTACAAGAACGTTCCTGTGCTCGACACCGGCGCGCGCGGCGCAACAACCACTTTCATCCAGCGCGAGATCGGCGACGTGCTCGTGGGTTGGGAGAACGAGGCGTTTCTGGCGTTGAAGGAATACGGCCCTGAAAAATTCGAGATCATCGTGCCTTCGGTCAGCATCCTTGCCGAACCTCCGGTGACGGTCGTGGACAAAGTCGCCAAAAAGAAGGGCAATGAAGCCGTGGCAAAAGCCTACCTGGAATTTCTTTATTCGGAGGAAGGACAGGACATCGCCGGGCGGCATTTCTACCGTCCGCGTTCCGAAAAAGCGGTGGCCAAATACGCCGGCCAGTTCACGAAGGTCAGTCTTTTCACGATTGATGAACTGTTTGGCGGTTGGCAAAACGCGAACAAGACGCACTTCGCCGACGGCGGCACGTTCGATCAGATCCAACGCTCCAGCCGTTGAAACGTTTATGAGCATCGCATCACTAAAATCACGTTACACGCCGTCACCGGTCCGGCCTCAACGTCGGCAAATCGAACGACTGCTCGCTCCTTTGAACCAGATTGCGGAGCGTTCGCCCGATTTCATCATGCGACCACTGGCTGAATTTGAAAGCGAAGGCCAGCGATACACGTTGCCCCGCTACATTTACCTCGGCCAACGGGGCGGCGGCGATGTGATCCGGATTGGAATTTTCGCCACGATCCACGGCGACGAACCGGAAGGTGCGCTGGCGTTGGGACGACTCTTTGCGGAACTGGACAGAAATCCTGAGATCGGCACGGGCTACGCACTTTACGTTTATCCCGTTTGCAATCCCACCGGCTTCGAGGACAACACGCGCCATTCGCGCAGAGGGAAGGATTTGAACCGCGAATTCTGGAAACAATCGAGCGAGCCGGAGGTCCGTCTGCTGGAATCCGAAATCTGCATGCACGCCTTTGATGGCATCGTCACGCTTCACAGCGACGACACGAGCGACGGCCTGTATGCGTTCGTCAGCGGCGCGGTGTTGACGGAAAATCTCACCGAGCCTGCGCTGCGGTCAGCGGAACGATTCCTGCCGCGCAACAGGCGACGTGTCATTGACGGCTTCCACGCCCGGCAGGGAATTGTGAGCGACTGCTACAACGGCGTTTTGAAATCCGTTCCCGGCGTTGCGCGTCCGCCGTTTGAGATCACGTTTGAAACGCCGCAGGATTCTCCGCTGCACTTGCAGGTGGATGCCACCGCCGAGGCGCTCCAAACCATCCTCGTGGAATATCGCCACCTCATGGCCATCGCGCAGAACATCTGAGTGATGAAGCTGCATGACCATCAACCGGGACTTGAAAGGTTTTGCAGCCTTCGACGTTTTTTATAGACTCAGTCGTCCTTCATGGCGGAAAAGAAATTCAACGCACTGCCAGGCTTCGGCCTGACGATGGGATTCACGCTCTTTTATCTGAGCGCGATCGTTCTTATTCCCATCGCCGGCATTGTCATCAAGACACTCGGCATTCCCTGGGGAGAATTCTGGAGGCTGGCCACGACTGAACGAGCGATTGCCGCCTACAAACTCACGTTCGGCGCATCGCTCGTCGCCGCTTTCGCCAACGCGGTGTTCGGGACACTGCTGGCGTGGGTGCTGACACGGTATCATTTCCCAGGACGCCGGTTCATTGATGCGATGGTGGATTTCCCGTTCGCGTTGCCGACGGCAGTGGCGGGTTTGACGCTCGCGAATCTTTTCGCAGCGAACGGCTGGCTTGGAAAATATCTTGTGCCGCTCGGCATCAAGGGCGCGTTCACTCCGCTGGGGATCGTCATCGCGCTGACATTTGTGGGGATGCCGTTCGTCGTGCGAACGCTCCAGCCGGTGCTTGAAAATTTTGAGCGTGAAGTGGAGGAATCCGCCGCAACGTTGGGCGCCGGCCGGTTGCGCACCTTTTTGAGCATCATCGCGCCGACCCTGTTGCCGTCCATCATCACGGGTTTTGCACTGGCATTCGCGCGGGCCATTGGCGAATACGGCTCGATTGTGTTCATCTCCGGCAATCTGCCCTACAAGACGGAGATAGCGCCGTATCTCATCGTGATGCGGCTGGAGGAGTACGATTATGCCGGAGCGATGGCGCTGGCGGTGGTGTTGCTGATTTTCTCCTTTGCATTGCTGGGAGTGATCAACTTGCTCGAACAGTGGGCGAACAAGTTTGTGAAGGGTTAAGGCCAATGAAACTGAATAATCACCGCGTTTGTTTTGACGCTCGCCCTCACCCCGGCCCTCTCCCCCGGGGAGAGGGAGGAGTAGTTGCTGCGTTTGGTGACGATCTAGCGGCTGGATTTACCACGATTACTTTCGAGAAAAAGAAGGTGGCTATGTTTCTCCCTCTCCTGGGGGAGAGGGCTGGGGTGAGGGCGGTCGTTTAACCACTAGTCGCAATGGCAGGCATCACTAAAAAACAATGGACCGCGCGCCGCAGCAAATCGCAGCGTGGCACGGAGGAATCGCCTTTCGTGAAATGGACGTTGATCACGCTGGCGATGCTGTTCTGCCTGGTGTTCCTGTTCCTGCCGCTGGCGAACGTGTTCGTGCAGGCGTTCGAGAAAGGGTGGACGGCCTACTGGTCCGCGTTGACGCACCCCGATTCATGGGCCGCCATCAAGCTCACGTTGCTGGTCGCCGCCATCACCGTGCCGTTGAACGTGCTGTTTGGTCTGGCAGCGGCATGGGCCATCGCCAAATTCGAGTTCCGTGGCAAGGCGCTGTTGATCACGCTCATTGACCTGCCGTTTTCCGTGTCGCCGGTCGTCGCGGGCCTGATGTTCATCGTGCTGTTCGGGCTTCAGGGTTTTTTCGGCCAATGGCTGAACGATCACGACATCAGGATCATTTTCGCCGTGCCGGGCATCGTGCTGGCGACGGTGTTCATCACGTTCCCGTTCGTTGCGCGCGAACTGATACCCGTGATGCAATCCACCGGAACAGACCAGGAACAGGCGGCGCTCACGCTCGGCGCGAACGGCCTGCAAACCTTCTGGCACGTCACGCTGCCGTCGGTGAAATGGGGTTTGATCTACGGAATCATCCTGTGCAACGCGCGGGCGATGGGTGAGTTCGGCGCGGTGTCGGTCGTCAGCGGTCACATCACCGGCCAGACGGACACGATGCCGTTGCGCGTGGAAAAACTTTACAACGAATACCAGGGCCAGGCGGCTTTTGCCGTGGCGAGCCTGCTTGCGTTGCTGGCACTGGTGACACTGGCACTCAAGACGTACCTGGAATGGAAACAGCAGCGCGAATTCGAGGCCGCACAGAAGGCGGCGACGACTGAATGAGGAAATCCTGATACATGTCCATCGAATTGAGAAACATCAGCAAGAAATTCGGCGAAGTGACCGCCGTCAACAACGTCAATTTCAGCGTGAGGGACGGCGAATTGATGGCGTTGCTCGGCCCCAGCGGCGGCGGCAAGACCACGGTGTTGCGGATGATCGCCGGTTTGGAAGTGCCCACCGAGGGGGACATCTTCGTACGCGGTGAACGCGTCAACGAACTGCCCGTCCAAAAGCGAAACATCGGTTTTGTGTTCCAGAGCTATGCGCTGTTCAAGAACATGACCGTGTTCAAAAACATCGCGTTCGGGCTGAAGATAAAGAAATGGAAACGCGCGGACATCCAGTCGCGCGTGACTGAACTGCTCGAACTGTTCGGACTTCAAGGACTGGAGAAGCGTTATCCGCACCAGCTTTCCGGCGGACAACGTCAGCGTGTCGCCATCGCGCGCGCCCTAGCGCCCAAGCCCAGCGTGCTGTTGTTGGACGAACCGTTCGGCGCCGTGGACGCAAAGATCCGCCAGGAATTACGCGAATGGCTCGTGACGCTGCACCACGAGTTGAACGTGACGACCATCTTCGTCACGCACGATCAGGAAGAGGCGATGGAGGTTTCCAATCGAATCGTGATTTTCTCCAAGGGCAACCTCGAACAGATCGGCACGCCTCGCGAAGTGTATGAACAGCCGGCCAACGAATTTGTGGCGCGATTTGTCGGCGTGATGAACGTGCTCGACACGGAGGTCAAATCCGGACAGGCGCGCGTCAATGAGTTGTCTTTTCCCGCGGCCGGGCAAGCGGACGGTTCGCGGCTGCGAATCGGATTCCGACCTTACGCCGTTCAGGTTTCAAACGACCTCGCGCAGTTTCCGTATCGCGCTGTGCTGCGACACACGTTCTTCCTGGGGATTCTGCTGAGATTGGAACTGGAACTGCCGTCCGGCCTCATCATCCGCGCCCGTATGACCAAGGAGGAATACGCCCAATGCGGCCTTGCCGACGGTCGCGAGGTTTCATTCCAGATCAAAAACTATCGCGTGCTCGCCAGCGAAGGCATGCCATTGTCACCCGAAATGGAATCCCGCCACCAGCAGCCGCCCTCGTTCGCGGACAACATCTGACGGAGATTCGTTTGACGAAAGGCGGGCGGTGTTTCGGGAGAGCGAATTCAGTCGGGCATTGGAGCGTGCGGAGCTGCCTGCGTTTTCTCCACTTGAAGCGCCGCATACGCGCGCCACCAGGCGTCCGCATGTGCTCGAGTCCATTCCGTCGCGGCAGGACAACGGCCCAGCGCCATCTCCAGTTCATCCGCGCCGGCAGGGCGCGAGTCGGGCTTCTTCGCCAGACAACGCATGATCAACACCTCCAGTTCGGGCGAAACGGGTTTGCCGAGACGTTTCGACGGCAGTTCGGGGATTTCCTTGACCTGTAGCATCAACACCTCGCCCAGCGACCCGGCATCGAACAGCGGATGGCCTGTGAGAAGGTAATAGCCCACCGCGCCGAGCGAGTATAAATCACTGCGGCCATCCACGGTTTCGGGATGTTCGATGGCTTCGGGCGACATGTAGAGTGGCGTGCCGAGTGTGGCATCGGCGGCGGTCAATTCCAGTTGGCCGCGAGCATCGCGGGCCTTGACCAGGCCGAAGTCCAGCACCTTGACGAAATCGGGTACGCCACCGCGGCGCGTTAGGAACACGTTTGCGGGTTTGATGTCGCGATGGACGAGTCCGACGGTGTGCGCCTCGGACAACGAGCCGCACATCTGGCGCAGGACGTGAATGACGCGACCCTCCGGTTGCGGTCCGAACTGTTTCACGAGCCTGTCAATGGTCAGGCCGTCCAGATATTCCATCGCGTAATAGAACAATCCCTCCGGCGTGTGACCGTAATCGTAGAGGGCGATGGTGTTGGGATGCGTCAACTGGCTCGTCAACTGCACCTCGCGCTCGAAACGCGCCTTGATGTAGTCATCCGCCTTTTCCATATTCAGTAGCTTCACGGCCACGGGACGCCGCATCAACGCATGGTGCGCGCGATACACCGAACCGAAACCGCCCGCGCCGATCTTTTCGTCCAGCGCATACTGGCCGAGTTGTTTTGCCTTCAACGACGCCTTGCGCGCCGTCTCCTGCAATCGCGTGGACAACCGCATTAGAACGAAAACGATCACCGACCCCAGCGTCAGCAGCGCGAAGATGCTCCAGAAACCGGCGCGCCCCATTCGGAACGGTCGCAGCGCCTCCGCCACATCCATTTGCGTGACCAGGCCGATGTCAAATTCCGGCAGCCATTGCCACGCACCGACGACGATCACTCCGCGATAATCGCGATACCCTTCGACGTCCTCACCTGTGTTCCCGGCAGAAGCCTCGATCACAGGCCGAATCAACGCCTGTTCCGCGCGGCGTTTGGGCGGAGGATAACCCGCGGCCAGATCGGCCTGTGGGTCGCGCAATTCCAGGGCCAGCGTCGAACACGCGTCCTCCGTGTCCGGAATCAATCCGACGCGCTTCAGTGTCTCGGTGAAGCGGCTCTCCGAAAGCTGCAATCCTTCACGGCTGAATGCGTACGTTTCTCCGGATTGACCGGCGCGGGCCGTCGCAAGGATTCTCGAAAAGTCCACGGCGGGTGTAATGCGCAGCGCGACGACTGCGATCACGTTTCCGTTCGTCGCACGGACCGGCGCGGCGGCAAACATTGTGGAGACACCCGTCCTCAAACGGCCCTTGTCGTCCGGCAGCGGGGCAAGACTTGCGAAAGGCCGGGTCACGAGACTGTTTCCCTCCAGACAAACGCGCAGCCGCTCCAGGTATTCAGACGGCAACACCTGCCCCACAACTTGATCTTCCGTTGAGGCCAGCACCAGACCGTTCGTGGCCAGCACCGTGAAACCATTGAAGCCTTTCAGATCCAGCCAGGGATTCACACGGTCGCGCAACAGGCCCAGTTCCGAAGATGTCAACAACGCCGACACGGGCGGTTGACCGGACTGCAAGCGGCCCTGCAAACTGAGGACCAGTTCACGAACGCGAGGATCGCCGGCGATGATTTCTGCGTCCGTTCTCATCGTCACCGACCACGCTCGCAACGCCTCGACGTTGGCGGCGAGAATGGTCTGGAGCGAGTCGGCCACCTGTCGTTTCAGCGCTTCTTCCATTTTGCCGCGCAGCCACAGACCGGTGAACGCCAGCATGCACGCCGCAATCAACGGCCAGACCCACAGTTGTGTTTGCAGGAAACCGCGCGTTCGCGAGAGATACGAAGGCGGACGCGAAACCTTCGATGTGCCGTGTTTCTCGGGGGTCATGTTTGCAAGCATTTAACGGCTGCCGGCTGGTGGATGTTCAATGAAGATTCCATTCGCGATGGGCCGATTGTGTGACATTTTCCCCGCAAGTCGCAAGTCCCGCCGTGCATCGGGTCTAGCGGCGGGCACATCTTGCCACTGCCCGCGGAGCGCGACCTTCAGGTCGCTTCAAGGTTAGAGCGCAGTGGGGTGAATCGATCGATTTGCTGGCTTTCGGACGTTGAAACGGCGTAAACGCCGCGTCCCGGGCGGGTAGAGTTCCGGGGGCAGTGTCAAGATGCGCCCTCTGCCACATCTGTGCGCGCAGGCGGAATGAGTTGTTGACGCGACTTACATCGGGGATTAGAACTGGCTTTGCAAATACATCGGCCAGCACTACTCGGAAGTGCCGGCTCAATTCACGTCAATCCGGGAAAAAGCTCGTGGAGAAATTGCTTCTATGAACTGCACAAATGCTAACATGAAAAACGGCTGCAAATTTCCTCTGACAGTCACGCTGCTGGCGCTCGGATTTTCCGTGGGTTACACGCAAAAGGCGGCGGCCCAGGCCCAGGTGTTTGAAACCGATGTCGTCATCCACAACAGCCTCGCCGTCGGGGTTGATGCGGCAGGTTCCGAGAACTTTGGATTCGACACCATACGGCTGAAGGAGAACAACCTGCGAATCCACTTCGACGATACCAGTACTGGCACTTTTCCCGCGAACGACTGGCGGATCGTCGTAAATGATACGGCCAACAGCGGACCGAACTATTTTTCAATAGAAGACAGCACGGCGGGAGTCGTGCCCTTCACCATCCGGGCCGGCGCACGCGCCAACGCGCTCTACGTTGACCCGAATGGCAGGGTGGGCCTCGGGACAAGCTCGCCCGTTCTGGAATTGCACGTTGTGGACGGCGACACAGCAGGGCTTCGGCTGGAGCAGAACAACTCTTCGGGCTACACGGCGCAATCCTGGGACATTGCCGGCAATGAATCCAACTTCTTTGTCCGGGATGTGACTTCCGGTTCGAAACTGCCCTTCAAGATCCGCCCCAATTCACCGACTGGCGCGCTGGTGGTGGACGTGCATGGCGTCGGCATCGGCATTGCCGGTGCGGATTTGCCGGACAATTCGGCCACGTTGCATGTGAACGGAACTGCGTTCATCACCCAGACACTTGAAATCGGCAGCAGCCGTGAAACCAAGGAAAACATACGGGAAGTGACACTCGAAGAAGCGCGGTCCGCCCTGAACGATTTGAATCCCGTGCGTTTTAATTACAAAACGGATGACGAGCAGCAACTGGGATTCATTGCGGAAGATGTTCCCGACCTGGTCGCCACACAGAGTCGGAAGAGTGTCGTTCCCATGGATTTCGTCGCCATACTCACCAAGGTTGTGCAGGACCATGAACGCAGGGAAGGCGAACTCCGGGAGACCATCCGCTCTCAACAGGCGCTTCTGGAATCCCTGGCGGCCAGACTGGCTGCGGTGGAGACACACACCGGCGTTTCGCGCAATGATCAGTAGCCAACCGGCTTGAACCAGTCCAACGACGATGAAATCGAAATCAAGTTCATCCGCCTGCCTGCTGGGATTCGTGCTCGGCGTTTTCATTCTGCACGGCAGCGTTTCCGCCGCGGACCTGATTGTTCGTTCCGCCGGCAGGATCATCATTCGCACCAACGTGTTGCTGAACTCCGGCAGTTTTGTGGTTGAACCGGACGGCGCAGTTGACATGAATTTGTCCGCAAAAGTGACGGCCACCAACTTCGTTTATGGCGGCGTCCTTACCGCGATCTCCACGGGCGGCGCACCTTCGCCGGGTGAGAGCTTTGAACTCTTCGATGCACCGGCTTATTCTGGAACGTTCACCGCGGTGAATCTGCCTTTCCTGGGTTCTGGCCATTACTGGGTCAACACCCTGAAGGCGAACGGCTCGGTATCCGTCAGCCTGTCGTCCGAGCCAACGTTCACCAGCATCACAAGAGTCAGCGGTTCGTCCGTGAAAATGGAGTTCACAGCCGCGGCGGGCCAGGGCTACGCCGTTCTGGCAACGACGAATTTGAGCCTGCCTCTGTTCAGTTGGACGATGTTGGGAAATGCCACCCAGACTTCGCCCGGGCAATACCAGTTCATTGATACGACCGTCGCAAATCTCCCGTTCCGATATTACCGTCTGATGCAACCATAAGGCGCGTCGGCGAAATGATTTCGCGCTTTCAACCGCGAATGGACTCGAACCGACACGAATTTGCAGCCGCCGACGTCAGTCGGCGCTGATCTGTCATTCGTCCTGGTTGAGGATGGCGCGGACTGATGTCTGCGGCGTTCGTGTCCATGACGGAGATTTGGGCGACGAAGTTGGTGCCGTGTGGGTGACGAAGTTCGTCCACGCCACGGACATGGCGTTGTGGCTGCGCTTGTGAAAGCCCGGCTGACCTGTGGGGAGGGGATTTCCCGCGTTCTCATCCCGCCTCGGCGCATCGGCGTCAGGATGATTTCATGAGGGTTTGCGGGAAATGTTCGCGGTGGCGCGGTTCGTAGCGACCGTGGTGATGGCGTTGGCGCAACCAAGCCTCGCTGGTCCTGCGCCGCGCGCGGCCTCCAGGCACAGGATCAGGATGAAGTCCGCGACCAGGGCGGCGAGTTTGAGCAGACTCAAGGGTGGCGGGGCGGCGGACTCACCCTGTCGCCACGGACTGGCCACTCACAACGGCGCGAGCTGCGTCACGAAAATGAGCCGGGCGTAAAGCACCACCTCCAGTTGCGTTGCCGAACCGCGCGGGACTTCAGTCAGGCGGAAATGACTCTTCCACGCTTTGAAGATCGTCTTGATGCGCGAGCGCAGGCCAA
>DAOLDN010000054.1:0-12403 GCA_035327385.1 Verrucomicrobiota bacterium
CCTCAGAGTCAGCGACACCGGAACGGGCATCGCTCCGGAAGTGTTGCCGCACGTCTTCGAGCCGTTCTTCACGACGAAGGATGTCGGCAAAGGCACCGGACTGGGATTGCCCACCGTGCTGGGAATCGTCCAGCAGCACGGCGGCTGGGTGGACGTTTACAGCGAGCAGGGCCGGGGAACGACGTTTCGTATTTATATGCCGAGGCTCGACTCTGTCGCAGATGACAAAACGAAAACCGGGATGTTGACTTCGATCCGCGGCGGAAGTGAAACCATCCTGTTGGTGGAGGACGACTCCATCGTCCGCAGGTTGATGGCGAAAATTCTCAACCGACTGGGTTACTCAGTCGTTGAGGCTTCCACCGGTTCGAGCGCGATCGAGGCGTGGCGGCAGCACGACGGGCACATCCAGCTATTGTTGACGGATGTTGTGATGCCCGAGGGAATGGGAGGGCGCGACCTCGCGCAACGATTGTTGGAGTTCAAGCCTGGATTGAAGGTCATCTATATGAGCGGCTACAGCCTGGAGATTGCGGCGGGAGATTTTCCATTGACCGAGGGCGTGAACTTTCTCGCCAAGCCATGCGAAGCGCACAAACTCGCGCAAATCGTCAGGCACCGCCTCGATCACGAGTGACTTCGGGCGAGTCCCCCATTGCGGCGCGGCAACGACATTGCCGCTCCAACTGTTCTGGAAATCTTTCCGGTTCGCGCGGTGGATATTTCGATGTGAGTCACTTATAGTCTGTTGTCCTGCTTTGTATTATCCAAATCAAAGCGTGAACAAACAGGCAAACCGTGCGAAAATTTGACGTCAAAAAAGATTTTGGATCGCTGGTGCGACAACGACGGATCAAGCTGGGGATTTCCCAGGAGGAACTGGCTGAACGAGCGAATCTGCACCGGACCTACGTTTGCGATGTGGAACGGGGCGCCAGAAATGTTTCCCTCAAAAGCATCGAACGGCTTGCCGCCGCACTCGACGTGTCGCTTTCCGGATTGTTCTCCCAAATCGAGGTGCAGCAAGCCGGCTCCGGGGCCAAAGCCATCAACGGTTCTTCCAGAAAGTTCGTCGAAATCCTGCTCGTTGAGGACAATCCAGACGACGTCGAAATGGAGTTGTACGCCTTCAAGCGGGCGCGTTTCGCGAATCTCGTTCACGTCGTCAGGGACGGGGTCGAAGCCCTCGACTACCTGTTCCGGCGAGGCATCCACTCCAACCGCCCGGCCGGGAACGATCCACAACTCGTTCTCCTGGATTTGAATCTTCCCAAGCTGGGCGGCATCGAGGTGCTTCGCCGCATGCGCGCGGAAAAAAAGACGCGCGCGATTCCGGTCGTGGTGCTGACCGTCTCTCAGAAGGACCAGGACATTGCGGAGTGTCAGAGGCTCGGAGTGGAGTCTTACATCGTCAAACCATTGGATTTGCAGAGGTTGAGCGAAGCGACGCCTCCGTTGCGATTGGATTGGGCGTTGCTCGAATCAGTGGGTGCGGCGCGCTGAACCGGGAAACCGGGCCTCGCCGCCGTTCCGATATGCTGGCGACAGCAATGCGCTGTCGGACCGGACAGATTCATTTGACGTATGCAGGCCGAACAACAACTCAAGGCCACGCTCAAGGAAATCAGCGACCTGAAGGCCGCCCTGGATGAACACGCCATCGTAGCCATTACCGACTCGCAGGGGAAGATTACCTACGTCAACGACAAGTTTTGCGCCATCTCCAAGTATTCGCGCCATGAACTTCTGGGTCAGGACCATCGCATCATTAATTCCGGACATCATTCCAAGAGCTTCATTCGGGAATTGTGGACGACGATTGCCGGCGGGAAAGTCTGGAAGGGTGAAATCAAGAACAAGGCCAAGGATGGAACGTTCTACTGGGTGGACACGACCATTGTGCCCTTCCTTAACGAGGACGGCAAACCGCGCCAGTATGTGGCCATTCGAGCCGACATCACCTCGCGCAAACTTGCGGAGGAGGCATTAAGACTGAGCGAAAGCCGGTTTCGCAGCACGCTCGACAACATGCTCGAAGGCTGCCAGATCATCGGCTTCAACTGGCGTTACACCTACGTCAACGCGGTGGCCGCCAGACAAAGCCGCCGTTCCAAGTCGGACCTTGTCGGTCTTACAATCATGGAAGCCTACCCCGGCATCGAAAGCGCCCCGGTGTTCACCGCCATCCGCCGTTGTATGATTGATCGAATCTCACAGGAACTGGAGAACGAATTACGTTACGACGATGGCGGTTCCGCGTGGTTTCAACTCGTGATCCAGCCCGTGCCCGAGGGCATCTTCATCCTTTCGATGGACATCACCGAACGCAAACGCGCGGGCGAACGCGTCCATCAACTCAACCTCGAACTCGAGCAACGCGTACGCGACCGCACCGCCGAGCTCGAAGCCGTCAACAAAGAACTTGAGGCGTTCAGCTACAGTGTTTCCCACGACCTCCGCGCTCCCTTGCGCGCCGTCAACGGATTCGCCGGCATCGTGCTGGAGGACTACGGACGGCACCTCCCCGTCGAGGGCAGGCGCTATCTCGAACGCATCCAGGCCGGCGGCCGGCGCATGGGCGAACTGATTGACGACCTGCTGGCCCTCTCCCGTTTGAGCCGCCAGTCCATGAACCGCGAAACCGTGGACATCGGCGGACTCGTTCGTGAAGTCATTGCCGAACTCAACGCACAAACCGACGGCAGAAAGGTCCAATTCAAAGTGAGGAATCTTCCACCCTGCAACGCTGACACCGGCCTCATCAGACAGGTCTGGGTCAACCTCATCACCAACGCCGTCAAATACACCCGCCACCGCAATCCCGCGCGAATCCAGATCGGCTGTTCCCGCGACAACGGCCGGAATGTCTATTTCGTGGCCGACAACGGCGCGGGATTCGACATGCAATACGCGTCCAAACTCTTCGGCGTGTTCCAGCGCCTGCATCGTGCCGACGAATTCGAGGGTACGGGCGTCGGACTGGCCATTGCTCAACGCATCATCCATCGTCACGGCGGCCACATCTGGGCGGAGGCCGCGGTGGACCGCGGCGCCACGTTCCGCTTCACGCTTGAAGAACCCCAATTCCACAACCCATGAACAATATCAACGAAATCGAAATCCTCCTGATCGAAGACAATCAAGACGACTTGGACATGACCCTCCGAGCGTTGCGCAACTCCAATTTTGCAAATCGAGTGGAAGTCGCCCGCGACGGCGTAGAAGCCCTGGAATTCATCTTTTGTGAGGGCCGCCACGCCGGCCGCAAACGGGAGAACAAACTCAAGGTCATTCTGCTGGACCTGAAACTTCCAAAAATGGACGGCTTCGAAGTGCTCAAACGCCTCAAGAGCAACCCGGAAACGCGCGCAATTCCCGTCGTGGTTCTCACCTCCTCCCGCGAACAGCGCGACGTCGTGGAAACCTACCAGTTGGGCGTCAACAGTTACATCGTCAAACCGGTGAACTTCGAGGGATTCGCCGCCGCAGTCCGCGACCTGGGCATGTATTGGCTGCTGCTCAATCAGCCACCGGAAACAGCCGCACAACGATGAAACAGCCGCTCAAAGTCCTCATCGCAGAAGACAACACAAGCGATGCCGAACTGGTAATCGCCGAGTTGAACCGCGCCGGGTTCGATCCCTCGTGGACGCGAGTCGAGACCGAGGCGGAATTCCTGGCCGAAATCATCAAACTGCCGGACATCGTCTTGTCCGATTTTTCCATGCCCCAATTCACGGGGTTGCACGCGCTGGAACTGCTCAAACACAGCGGGCTGGATATTCCGTTCATCCTCATATCCGGCACCATCGGAGAAGAGGTCGCCGTGGACGCGATGAAGTGCGGCGCCACAGATTACCTGCTCAAGGACCGCATCGCGCGCCTCGGCAGCGCCGTGACACAGGCCCTGGAGCAAAAGCGCCTTCGCGAAGAACGCCGCCAGATCGGCCAGCAACTCACCCTCCAGGCCGCAGCCCTCGAAACCGCCGCCAATGGAGTCCTCATCACCGACACCAATGCGCGCATACTCTGGGTCAACCCTGCCTTCTGTTCCGCAGCCGGATACTCCCCCTCGGAATTGATCGGACGCACCCCGCGCCTCCTCAAATCCGGACATCACAGCCCCGGTTTTTACTCTGGATTCTGGAAAACAATCCTCTCGGGAAGGACGTGGCGAGGCGAGTTCATCAACCGCCGCAAGGACGGCAGCCTCTATTACGATGAACACACCGTCACCCCGGTCTATTCCAAGAACGGGGACATCGCCTACTTCGTGGCCATCACCAGCGATGTGACCGACCGCAAACGGCTTGAGGAAGCCGCCTTGCACGAACAGAAACAGAAGATCCTCCACCAGAGCGCCCTATTGGCGCTGGCGACGCATGAACGGACCAATTACGACAACGCGCTCAAGGCAATCCTCACGACCGACTCCCAGACGCTCGGTGTGAAACGGGTCAGCTTCTGGAGACTCGAACAAAATCCAAAACGACTTATATGTGAAGCGTTATACCTTGCCCACGAGAACCGATGGGAGCGGTCGGTGGACCTGGTTGCCGAACGGTTCCCGCGTTACTTTGCCGCGCTGGAAACCAATCCGCTCATCGCTGCTTCGGACGCCATGAACGACGCGCGCACTTGCGAATTCGCTCAGACCTACCTCCAGGCGCATGGCATCACCTCGATGTTGGACGTTCCCGTCTGGCTGCGCGGGACATTGGCGGGGGTTGTTTGCCACGAACACGTCGGCGAACGCCGCGCGTGGACGGCGGCGGAGCAGGACTTCGCCCTGTCCATCGGTCAGATGCTCTCACTGGCCATCAACGAGCGCGAACTGGCTTCGCGCGATCAGCGCCTGGACTCCTTCTTTACGAGCGCGGCGGCGGGGATGTGCATCATGGACAAACAACTGCGATTCCTGCGCATCAACGAAACCCTCGCACGCATCAACGGCCTGCCCATCGAGGCGCACATTGGCAAAACGTTGCACGAGGTGGTGCCCGCGCTCGCTCCCGTCATCGCGCCTGTCATGCGCAGCGTACTCGAAACGGGCCGTCCGGTTCTCAATCGCGAAATCAGTGGCCATACTCCGGCCGATGCGGGCGCGCTCCGCCATTGGAGCGTTTCCTACTTTCCGGTGGCGGGAGATGCGGGCGAAACGGCGGAAATCGGGGCCGTCATTGTCGAAATCACACAGCGCATCCAGGCTGAAAAGGCCCTGCGTGAAAGCGACCAAAAATTCCGTCAACTCGCGGAAAACATCAACGAAGTCTTCTGGATCACCGACCCTTCCAAAAAGGAGATGCTCTACATCAGCCCCGCCTACGAGAGAATCTGGGGACGCTCCTGTCGAAGTCTGTATCTGTCCCCGGAAAGCTGGTTGGACGCCATTTATCCGGACGATTTTCAGAGGGTCGTGACGGCGATGGCGACTCGGCAGGCGATGGGGACGTATGACGAAACCTACCGTATTGTCCGGCCCGACCGTTCGGTGCGTTGGATTCGCGATTGCGCTTTTCCCGTGCGCAACGATGCCGGGGAGGTTGAGCGCATCGTGGGCGTTGCCACGGACATCACGGAAGAGCGGATCCTTGAGGAAAGGCTCCGGCAGGGGCAAAAGATGGAAGCCATCGGCCAGTTGGCCGGGGGTGTGGCGCACGATTTCAACAACATCCTGGCCATCATCCAGATGCAAGCGGGCCTGCTTCAGGGCAGCGTGGAACTGCCGCCCGATCTCCGGGATCATGCGTCTGAAATTGGCAGGGCCGCCCAACGCGCCGCGAACCTCACCCGCCAGCTCCTGTTGTTCAGCCGGCGGCAGACGCTTCAACCCCGCGACCTGGACCTCAACGAGATCGTCACCAACATCGTCAAGATGCTTCAGCGCATTCTTGGCGAGGACATCCAGATGCAGTTCAAACTCTCCTCGCATCCGCTGTACGTGCATGCGGACGCGGGCATGCTGGATCAGGTGTTGATGAATCTCACAGTCAACTCCCGCGACGCGATGCCGAACGGCGGCTCGCTGATCATTGAAACCGCAGCCATCCACTTCGATGAACTCGACGCTTCACAGGTGACGCAGGCGCGCCCCGGTGACTTCGTCTGTCTGAGCGTCAGCGACACGGGCTGCGGCATCCCCAAGGACAGCCTGCCGAGGATATTTGAGCCGTTCTACACCACCAAGGAAGTCGGCAAGGGCACGGGACTGGGACTGGCAACGGTCTTTGGAATCGTCCAGCAGCATCGCGGCTGGGTCAATGTGTACAGTGAACTGGGCCATGGCAGCACGTTTCGAGTTTATTTTCCGCGCCTGATGAACGTTGCCGCCGGGGAGGATCCCGCACAGGAATCACCGCCTGTCGCGGGCGGCACGGAAACCATCCTGCTCGTTGAGGATGAGATGTCGTTGCGTTCACTGGTGAAAATGGTTTTGACGCGCATGGGTTACACCGTGTTGCAGGCGTCCACGGGCATCAGCGCCCTGGAGTTGTGGAAGAACCATGAGGGAGCGATTGACCTGCTCATCGCGGACCTTGTATTGCCGGACGGAATGAGCGGCAGAAAATTGGCCGAACGGCTGCTCCTTGAAAAGCCCGACTTGAATGTGATCTACGTCAGCGGCTACAGCGCCGAGATCGCCGGAAAGGATTTTCCGCTCGACGAAGGCGTCAATTTCCTCGCGAAGCCCTTCGAGGCGCACCGGTTGGCCAAGATCGTTCGTGAATGTCTGGACCGCAGGCGACTCAATCGCCTCGGTTCGAACGGGTGAACATCTCCAGACCCAGGGTGCTGGTTATGGCGGGGAATCAGGTGGACTTCCACGTCAATTCTGGGCTGCCACGGTCACCGTGATGACATCCCGATAGTCGCCCGCCACAGCACCGCTGACCTCGCCGATGGTGACGGAAAGTTCGTAATTGTCCCCATTGGCATCCGTCAATCGTCCCGGTTGCAGCACCGGGGTTTGAGCGCCGCTGCCCAGATTGACCGGATTCCCCGCGAGGCGAAGCGTGTAGGGTACCACCGAATTGACATTGGCGCCCGTGTGCTTGAGGACACCGTTATTGTCTGATTCCAGAGTGATGCTGTATCCGGCGTTGCTGCGGACGCGCAAATCCAGTTCCCGATGAGCGTCTTTTCTCAACGCGCCAAAATCCATCAGCGCCGAGCGCGTGCCGGAATCAAAGGAGCTTCCGGATGGAGAGAGAGACAGTTCGACGTTTTCGCCCGCCGGCACCGACAGCACGACGGTTTTCGCGTCCTGTTCGGTGTAGTCCTGCAATGTGCCGCTGTAAAGTGTGAGGGTGAAGGTATCCGTGTAGAGTCCCGAACGTCTGACCTGGGCGGGGACAACGATGGCCACGCAGGCAAGTTCTTGGATGTCGCCTTCCGCCGAAAGAGAGCCTGAAAGCACTTCGTTGAAGGCGGCCGTTGGCAGTGCCTTGAGGACCGTGCGTTGACCGCCTTCCGAATCGTACAACTGATACGTCAGCGCCTCGTTGCCCTGGCGAACTTGGCGATTCTGATAGTCACCGGAAACTCCAGCCGAAACAGTCACAAAGTAGCTGCTGGATTCTCCTTCCTCCAGCTTGACCTTGAATCGCAACGTTTGTGGAACTTCGGCCGGATCGAAGGCTCCATATCCCGCGCCTCCGCCTCCCACCCAATCCAGGTTGCCAACCTCCAGCAATTTCAAGGAAACGTCTGCGTGGACGGAATGGACGGGCAGGTGCAGCATGAGACAGCACGCAGCCAGAGCGAGGCGTAGATCCGCCTTCGTGTGAGGTTTTCGTTCCTGTGTGTTGTTTGACATAATCGAATTCATGGTTCAGGGCTGGGCGACATGCGCAGGACACCGATTTCATGAATGCCGGCCCTGTCCTTCGGCAATTCAAAGCTGACTGGCGCAGCCGGATACGCATAAAGGCGCAGTTCATAGCGGCCCGGTTTCAGCCCTTCCACATTAAACCGGCCTTTGCGATTTGTGAACAATTCAACCGGTTTGAAATCAGCATCATCGAGCGAGATGATTTCACCGGTTTGCAGGGAAACAGGCTGGCCGTCTGGACCTTCCAAAACTCCAACCAGAAGGATCGTTCCTCCCGATCCGACGCGAATCAGCGTGCCGCTGCGATAGGTTGGCAGCACGTTGTAACGTCCCGGGCCGATATCATAACCCGGCGGCAAATCCGGCGCGTCAATGTTCAGGGTGCGCACCTGGTAGGATGTCAAATCCGGCAGAATGGCCGGCCCCAAAAGGTCTGACCTGGCGGAATAGTAGTCACGCACGGGATCCACGCCCATCGGGAATTCCTTGATCGCGGGGTGGGGGGCGACGATGACGAAACTGTCCCGTACCGGCCGGGTAACCGCAAATCGTCCGCCCGCATAGACGAGCCCCGTGCCGAAACGGAAGCTGGTGCGGCTGTCCACTTGATCCTCATCTTCCGATGGCGTGGTGATGTCGTGTGAAAGCGACGACTCCGAGCGATAACCACGGTATCGCATGCCTCCAAAGAAACCGGAGTCTTCGTCGCTCCGTTGCATTCCCAGATTGCTGTCCAGCCCGCCGATGGTTTTGGCCGACGTATGTTGCCATTCAGTTCGGGCGATGTGCGAACCGGTGTCATAGCTGGTGCGTATGCTTTCGCGATTGCCTCCAAAGCGGATGGTCAGGCTTGCGTACGCACGGTATTCGGTTTCGCTCGAAGCGTGATCGCGGCGTTCGAGGGTCAGGTCCGCGTTGGCGTTGCGGCCGATCCGCTTGGAAAAGAACACGCTGAGTCCGCTGGCGTCCGAATTGTCGCCGCGCCCGATCTGATATGTGCCACCGATGCCGCCGTGCATTCGCCACGGCAATGGCTGGCTGTAACGGGCCGAAATATCCCACGATGCGAAATTGTCCGGATCGGCATCCCCCAGCACCGCGAATGATTCGTCGCGGTACTGGATGGCGAGATTCCAGCTCCCCTTCCAGGTCGTGTTCGGATTGTAGTAACGATATCCCAGCCTCGTGGCCCAGCCAAAGCCCGCTGCCTCGGCATGACTGACAGAGGCATCCGGCTGGAATGTGCCGTATCGCGTCGCCCATACGGCTTCCGCCCCCAAGACCTGTTGTTCATCGTTCGCTTGGAGATTTAATCCCGCCGTGAAGGTGTCGGTAAACCCCGCCCGATGGAACAACGACACTGTGGGTTTCTCCTCGTCATACGAACGGCAATCGTTGTCGTCATTCGATGGAAATCCCACACTGTAAGCGAACTCCTGTTCGCCCGGGGCCAGCAATCGGCTGTCGAAAAAGAACGAAAGCTGGATCACTTCTACGCGGCCCACGGCGTCGGTGATGCGCAGTGTCACGTCGTTGCCGCCGCTGGTGAATGTGAAGTCGGTCAGGTCATGCGTTCCAGGTTGCATTTGCAGTGTTTGAACAGGTCTTCCGTTCACCAGCACATCCACCTTCGAGGGGGACTCCAAATAGAAGGATGTGCGCCCACGAGGTTGCGTCACCCGGTAGGGCTGCAATGAGAAATTTCTGGCAACAGTGAATCCGGCCATCGGCAGGTAGGATTGAAAACCGCTGACGGGGTAGGACAAATCGCCGGCGGAATACCGTATCCGCCGCGCCGGATCGTCGCGTACCAGCCGCGCGTTGCCTCGTCGCCATTGTGTCGAAGCGTCTTCATTGTAACCGAAATCTCCTTCGATCACCCAACCTTGGAAGTTGACCGCTCCCTCAAAATCGGCGCGGAATGGTTGAAAGCCTTGGTTCTGATCGTCACTGCTTTGCTGCGCGTGATCGAATCCCGACCGCAGATTGAGGTAGGCGCTGAAGTCGCTTGGGGTGATGGCATTCTCCGCCCCGCGAGGCAGTTGAAAGGAACTGATCCGGTTCTCGGAAGTACTCCGCAAGGAGGCCGGTATCCGGACACGGAGTTCCAGTTTGCGCGCGTCGAATTCAATAATTATGCCGGTGTCCCGAAGTGTTTTGAGCGTCAATTGACCCTGTTGGTCTGTTGAGCCTCTGAGTTCTTCGACCAGTTCGGAGCGCAACAAGGGGGCAATCCATTCAATCACTGCTGAAGCAGGCAGCGATATTTGATCGCGATGGTCGCTCATCCGCAGCGGTACTTCGGCGACATGGCGGTTCTCGACATGAAATGGCACCGTGACCATCCTGGCCTCCTCGTCCGGCTTGCGACCGAACACCTGCTCGAACAGTTCGTCATCGGGCAGCGATTGAGCGCTCAAGGTGGCAGTCGCGTACACGATGACGAGGGTGGGAAGGAGTCGCACCAGACTCGATCCCAAAGCAAACACCTGACGTGCGCTGGAGGGCGACGAATGGGCATGCGAAATCTGGTTTGACCTTGCGGCGATATTCATCACGTCGTGCGGCCTATTCGCCGGCATGACAGCCGGCAGAAACAGGCTTGCCCCGCCGGAGACTGCGCAATGCCGCCGCCGGGTACACGGCGTTTGACGGTGAAAAAGCCATGACGATGGATGACCAATTCCGCGGCCGGTTGAGGAGCGGTGACAACGCGCGTCGTCAGTTTTTTCCTTGTGCGAACCGAAACGTCACTTCAACCGGACCGAAGGGAATCCCTTCAGGCCATGGAAGCGCGATTTTGCGTTGGCCACCGGCCAGAAGGTTCTCGCCAGCCAGTCCCTTGAGTGACTCAGGGCCAAGCTCCACAGTCCTGCCTTGCGATTGAATCCGCAGTCGCAGGTCCCGCAACATCGCGTGCTTTGTGCCGTGGTTGCCCAGTTGAACCAGCAATTCCTCGCGTCCTCCCGCGTTTCTTTGCGGTTGCGCCAGATCCAAAGCCACCGCAGGTTTGGCCCCATTTGGCACGATGTAAACCGACCCGAGATAGCGGGTCATGATTTTGATGTTGATGCCGGCTTCCTGCTCCTTGCTGACATTGACAGGCAACTGTTCGGCCACGATCCGATACGCAAGCTCGCGGTCGGGTTTGGGATTGCCGATCCATTTGACCCGGACCGTTTGCGCTTCGCGCGGCTTTAGAATCAACTGCGCAGGATACACAATGAAGTCATCCTCGGCGTCCTCGTTGGATTCCCTCCCGTCGGCGCTGATCGTTCTGGTTTTCATCGAGATTTGAATTGCGACCGTCTGGCCGGACTCGTTTTCAACCTGGAACGCCTGATTAGCCTTGCGTCCCGATGGCGCAAAATTCTGCACCATCGGGACGAGGGTGAAACCACAAACGGGGACGCACGCCAGGAGCGTCAGCGCGATCGCCAGCCAGTGTGTGGCCCGCTGCAACGTGCCGCGTGCAATTCCGTGCGTCTGACCGTTCATGGCTCGGTTTTGTTGGGAACTCTTACTTGGACGCAATCGTCAAGGTCAAGGTGTCGTTGTAAACACCGGCGTCGGGCCAACTGTTGGCCGCGATGTTGACCGTGAGCTTCTTGTTCACGCCGCTGGATCCCGTCGGGGTGGTTGTGCTGGTCACGACGGCTTCACCGGCCTCGAGAGTCACGTCTGCGTCCTCGCTTGAACCGGCCGTTCCGTACTTCATGCTGTAGTTCACGTAGATTGACGTGGTCTGGTCGCCCTTCAATCGGGCCTGATCGTCGTCGGCATTGAGCGATTGCAACGTGACGGTGTAGCCATCGGGATCATTGTTCCGCTCATTGACCGTGGCCACGAGCTTCCAGGATTCACCGGCGTTGAGATTCAAATCATTGTACCCCGCTTCGGGTGTCACGACAATTTCATTGATGGTTTCAACCGTGCCTTCGAGTGTGATCTGGCCTTCATCAGCAGCCATAATCTGGCTGCCGCTCAATGCCATTCCCGTTCCAATGATGACAGCCAGAAGGCTGCCCCGGATGTTTGACTTTGCTGTGTTCTTCATGTTTACCTTGTTTTGTGTTTTTGTTTCTTTTCGCAGAGACCAACGGCCCCGCGCTCAGGATGGATAATCCATCGGAATACGTGGCAACGGAATCGGACTGATACTGATTTTATCGCCGTCCATTCCCTCATTTTCATGTAGGCATTCGTCTGACAGAACAAACCACGAAGCAATCGGACGGGACGGGAGCAGCGGTCGCGACAACGAACCTGCCGCCGACGATTCTCCGGATGCAAGACTCCTTGCGAACGACGGAATATTGCGGATTAGAACTACGTGCGACCGTGTTCGAATGGAATGTGTCTGCTGTCGCACAGGACGGTCAGAATGACTGCTGCCATCCCATCCGTTGAATGAGCTTGTCAATGCAGGCGGATGTCGGCTCAATGGAAAGCACCTAAACCCCAGAACGATCATGCCGACCGAAAACATTTTCATCGTGGAGGACGAGATTGAATTCGCCCGGGTCGTTGAGCGATACCTCAAGCAACTGGGTTACAAAGTGCTCGGCATCG
>DAOLDN010000055.1:0-12269 GCA_035327385.1 Verrucomicrobiota bacterium
GCGTTTTTTGATCTGCTCGTGGACGCCGGCGGGCGCGCGATCTTTGAAGAGACAGTTGAGATGATCGGGCTGCGTGACATCCTGTTGTCGCGTGCCGCGAATGCCGGGGCAAGGCAGCAGTTGGCCGACGCCTACGACAAGGCGGAGCGTTACTGCCGCGCAGTACGGCAATGGTCCGTGTCGCCGGGAAATTTTGCGGGCGGGCTGACGACGATCGAGGAAAAGAGCCTCGGTGCATTTGCCAAGGGCGGTTCACGTCCCATTCAAGGCGTCATCCGCGTAGCCGAACAGCCGCGCGGGCCGGGCTTGTGGATTCTTGACAGCGTACCGGACGAACATTTCATGCAGTTCGGATACACGAATCCGAACGACACCGAGGGACTCATGGATCTGATCAGTGCCGGCGCGCAGATTGTTCTCTTTGTCACCGGTCGCGGCAGCGTCATCGGCAGTCCGGTGGCGCCGCTGGTGAAGATCACGGGCAACAGCGCGACGTTTCGTGCGCTGGAGGATGACATGGATTTCGATGCTGGCCGCGTGCTGGCCGGTGAATTAACCTTGCCGCAGGCCGGTCGCGACCTGGCGGAATTGATTCTCCGCATCGCGCGCGGCGAACCGAGCAAACCCGAGGCACTCGGGCATCGTGAGTATTTTATCATGTATAAACATCAGAACACGCCCGGCCTGGAAGCCGGTTGTCGCGCATGAGCAATCCAAAACTTCAAACCGCATTTGATCTCAGGGGACAGACGGCGCTTATTACGGGGGGTGGCACCGGACTGGGCTTCGGCATGGCGCGCTGCCTCGCGGCGGCGGGGGCGAAAGTCGTCCTCGTCGGTCGGCGCAAGGATGAACTGTCGAAGGCTTGCGCCGAGATTGGCGCGGCCGCTTTTCCACTCGTCGGTGACGTGACGAAGCTGGAGACCGCCCCGTCGCTGCTCGATGCGGCGGAGAAGCTGGCCGGTCCGGTGGGCATTCTTGTGAACAATGCCGGCATCCATTTGAAGAAGCCCGCCGTTGATACCACCGATTCGGAATTCGACTCCGTGATCCAGACCCACGTATTCGGCGCTTTTGCACTGACGCGCGAAGCGGGCCGTCGCATGTTGAAACGCGGCTCCGGCAGCGTGCTGTTCACGGCCTCGATGGCGTCCTTGATGGGACTGCCGCTGGTCGTGGCGTATTCGGCGGCCAAGAGCGCCTATGTGGGCATGGTGCGTTCGCTGGCCAGCGAGTGGGGACCGCAAGGCGTGAGAGTCAACGCCATCGCACCGGGCTGGATTGCGTCCGACATGCTGGACCAGGCCCTGAGCAAAGACCCGCCCCGCAAGGCAAAGGTGCTGGGCCGGATTCCGATGGGCGGTTTCGGCGAACCGAACGACATCGGTTGGGCGGCGGTTTATCTGGCGTCGCCAGCGGCTAAATACGTCAACGGCGTGGTGCTGCCTGTGGACGGCGGCGCGGCAGAAAGTTTTTGATTAAACCGCAAGGCACGCAGAGAACACGAAGATCAGCAGATGATGGCGGGCGTTTTTGGAGTGCGGTGGCAAAGCGAAGCGGCGACACCGCTTTCGTCTGCCATGCCAGTCTTCCAAAGCGGCGTGGCGCTCCGCTTCCCGCCGCAGTCCAAGATAGGTTCTTTTGCGCTCTTTGAGTTCGCCTAGGTTAATTTTTTATGAACACACCTATCCTGCGCCACGTCGCCAATCTCTGGACGTTCATGGGGCATCCTTCGCCTGAAAACGAATGGTCGCTCGACCAGAAATTGCAGGCGATCAAGGAGGCGGGATTCGACGGTGTGTGCTGGGGGCCGATTCCTGGATTGAAGGAAGGATTGGCGCGTCACGGCCTTTTTTTTCTTGGCGGCATGTCTTCCGGCAAGGCGACGGACTTTCCAAAGTTGCTGGGCGAACTGAAAGAGTGCGGCGCGCATCACGTCAATGTTCAGATGGCTGACGAGGATACGTTGACGCCGGAAGCCACCGGCCTTGCGTTGTTGCTGATGGAAGAAGGCCGCAAACTTGGACTGGAGCCGGCGGTGGAGGTGCATCGCGACACTTGCACGGAGACACCAGAGAAAACCTACGCGCTGGCTGATGCTTACCAGAAGATCACCAGCAAACTGCTGCCCATCTCGTGGGATTTTTCCCATATCTCCGTCGTCAAACATCTGCGGCCCGACAATTACATCGAGAAGATGATCGTCCGACCAGACCTGATCCAACGCGCCCAGCAATTTCATTTCCGCCCGTTCAACGGTCATCACTGCCAGGTGCCGGTCACGGACGGAAAGGGAAATCTGACGCAGGAAGTCAAAGACTGGCTGCCGTTCGCCGAAGCCGTGCTCAAATGCTGGCTGGCTGGCAATCGCGACAACGGACGCGAAATTTTTGTCTGCCCTGAGATGGGTCCGGTCGCCGGCGGCTATAATCTTTCGACGCTTCCCAACAGTTGGGAGGACGCAAAGATTCTGCGCAGCGAGATTGAGAAGCTTTGGCAGCAAGTCTCTGCGCCTTGAATGTGAACTGCCGACAAGGAAAACAATCTCAAACGCAGAAAACGCAAAGAACACAAAGTCGCAGACATGGCGCTCACTCTGCGTTCCTTGGGTTCTTGTCGGTTAATTCTTTCCCGCCGGTTTTCTGCGGTTGCCGGGCGGATGGCCCATCACACGCTTGAACACGCGGTGAAACTGCGCATAGCTTCCAAAGCCCGCTTCCAGTGCGGCGTCGAGCATCTTTATCCGCTGGCCGGTGCCGTAGAGGCGCAGGAAGCGCTCGATGCGTTGACGGTTGCGGAAGTCCACCAGCGCAACGCCGGTCTGCTGCTTGAACAGGCGGCTCAGACGCGTGGCGCTCAAGCCGGCGTGACGCGCCAGTTCATCGAGACTCAGCGCTGACGTGTCGTCGCGGATCAGTCGCGCGGCCTTTTCGACGGCGGGATGAACGTCATGCACCGGAACATCAGCGGCGTTTTCGAAGTGTTGCCAGGCGTTGAGCAGAGCGTAGCGCAGTCCGGCGTTGAACAGTCCGGGTCGATCCGAACTGGCGGCGACTTCAGCGAACAACGCTTCCAATCGCGCGTGGTCGCGCTGGTTCAGGCGGCGGCAATATTCGCCGGCGGGATTGGATTGTCTCAGAATCTGTGCGGCTGCGTCCGTGGCGATCTGACGGACGGCATTGGGTTTGCAGACGCCGATCCACATCTCGAAATCGAGCGTCTGTTCGATGAGGACGTGTTCCTGTTTTGGGAAAAGCCAGAGCAGGTCGCCGCGGCGGACCTGATATTTGCGGTTGGCCAGCAGATAGAGGCCGCTGCCCTGTGTGACGAGGTTGAACTCCAGTTCGGCGTGATGGTGCAGCGCGTTGGCCCGACCCAGATTGCGGTAGTGCCAGAGGTTGCCGTCGAGTCCGATGGGCAGATCAAGGTTTTGGCGCATAATCTTTTTTCAACCGCAAAGAACGCAAAGAACGCAGAGAGAACAGACAACTAGCTGTTGAGGCGCGACGTTCTTGTTGACTCTGCGACCGTCTGCAATTCACCATTTAAGCGGGCTGAAGCCCGCGCTCCGAAAAGCTTTGTGATCTCTGCGGTCTTTGCGGTTAATTCAAGCGACAAAAAATGATAACAAGACGCCGTAAAAATGAGAAGTCTTCCTCAAAACCTGTGGTAGTTTTCGGCCATGACAAGCATCGTCCCCCAAGACCAGCGCGAACTTTACAAAAAGGAAGGCTACATGATTCTGCCGGGCGTCATCCCGCCCGACATGCTCGAACTCCTGCGCGAGGAATGTTCCTATTACATCGGCTACATGGATGCGTTGATGGATTCCAAGGGCGTCAAAAGCGTCGGCATCACCCATCGGGGCAGTCGTTATTTCATCAACAACCGTTACCGACTGAGCAACCGGCTGTGGCAATTCCTCTTCAGCCCGTTGATGGCGCAGGTGGCGGAGGCAACCGTCGGGCCGGACGCGCAGTTGTTTCACGAACAATGGGTGGTCAAAGGTGCGGAACAGGGAATGAAATTCTCATGGCATCAGGACAGCGGCTATGTGAAATGGTATGACCCGACCACAAACCACAAACCCTACGTCACCTGCTGGTGCACGCTGGACGCGGTGAACGAGGAGAACGGCACGGTTTATCTGCTGCCGCACTCACGCGCCGGCACGCGCGGCAAGATCATCGATCACCACAAGGAGGAAGGCACAAACGATCTCATCGGCTATACCGGCCCCGATCCCGGCGATCCAATCATCGCGCCCGCAGGCAGCATCGTGGCGTTCGACAGTTTTGTGTTTCACCGCAGCGGCGCGAACAAGACGAACCGCATGCGACGCATTTATCTTCCGCAATACAGCGGCGCTCCGATCAACCGACCCGATGGCAAACCGTGGGCGATGGCCACGCCGTTTTTGAAGGATGGCAAGAACGTCTATAACCACGCCAATGACACCGAGGCGAACTGGGGACCGTTCCCGGACGAGAAGAAGGAATCCATTTAACCGCAAAGAACACAGCGCGGCACAGCCACAACCGCATCCTCGTCGTCCTCGTCCTCGTAATCGAAGCGGGAAAATCGAGGACGAGGACGAGGGCGAGGACGAAAAAATCTTCGACAAAATGAGCGATTCTGACGGAGGCAATGCAGGGAACACAAAGAACAGGACTCGTGGCCTCACCAGCAATTGGATCGCGGGCTTTAGCCCGCTTCAGCGCGGGTGGAAATTTGGACGGTGAAGCAGCCTGAAGGCTGCGCTCCGGTTGCGGTTAAATCATAATCATGAAAAAACTAGGTCTTGGCGTTCTGGGTCTTGGTGAGGGACGCAGCATCATCTCGGCCGGTGTGAACAGCGAGATGTGGGAGGTCGTGCAACTGTGCGACCTCAACGCGCAACTCGGCGCGGAACGCTGCCGGGAATTCGCGTTGTCACCGGACCGCTTCACCACCTCGGTGGACGCATTGCTGGCGAACAAGTCCGTGGATGTAGTGGGCATTTATACGCCCGACCATCTGCACGCGGAGCACACGATCAAGGCGTTGCAGGCTGGCAAGCATGTCATCTGCACCAAACCGTTTCTCAACGATCTTTCACGAGCCGCGGACGTTCTCGCCGCGCAACAAAAGAGCGGCAAACAGGTTTTCATTGGCCAAAGCACGCGGTTCTTCGAGCCGTTCAACCGGCAACGCGAACATTTCCTGACCGCCGAATTTGGCGAATTGAACACCATCGAAGCCGCGTATCACGCCGACCATCGCTGGTTTCTGGAGAAGCCGTGGGCAAAGCAGAGCACGTTCAAATGGCTTTTCGGCGGATTAAGCCATCCCGCTGACATCGCGCACTGGTATCTGCCGGACATCGCCGAGGTCATGGGCTATTCGACATTGAGCGCGAACGGACGTGCCGGTGGGCTGAAGAATGACGACACATTTCATTTCATCCTGAAATCCGCTTCGGGAAAAATCGCCCGTGTCAGCGGATGCTATTCCTGTCCCACCGTTCCCGCGCAACGCGACAGCGGCATGACCTGCATCCTGCGCTGCGCGAACGGTGCGAGCCAGGCGGATTATCACGAATTGCGTTATTCGTGGAGGCTGGGCGGGCAGTCGGTCATCGAACGATTCGAGGAGGAGGAGGATTATTATTTCCGATTCGGTGGCCGGACGCATCACGCCGGCGAGTATCAGAATTACATCGAATACTTCGCTCATTGCCTGAACGCCGGTGAAACGCCAAAGCCTGACGCGCGCGAGGGTGTTGTGACGATTGCGCTGCTGGTGGCGATGGAGGAATCGTGCGACACGGGTCGTCCGGTGAAGATCAGCGAAGTGTTGGTGCGGCACGGATTGTCGGAAATGTGAGCCGATTTTTTCGTGTGTTTCGAGTCGTTCGCGGTTTTAATCTTCACCGTTCCCGATGACGAGAAACAACATTTTGCTGCTGGTGACGCTGGGCGCGCTGGCCGTCGCATTGACGGCCATCAAGATTTATCAGAGCCGCAACGGAATGTCGGCGGTGGAACCGATCGTTCATTACGCGCCGTTGCCGCATCCTTACTGTAACGCGTGCGGTGTGGGTGCCGCAGCTTATGGCGCCGACAGTGGCACGCGTGTGCGTGTGGTTGTCGGACAGGAAAGCACGATGGCCAACCTGAGCCAGAACATCGAGTCGCTGTTCACCGTCGGTCACCAGGCGTTTGCGTTCATTCCCGTGGATCCTGCCGGCGCGAAAGGTTTGTTCACGCGATTGAAAAAGGCCGGGCGATTTTCGGTCGCTTACGGCGCGCAACCCGCCGAAGGTTCGGACACACCCTTCGCGGTCGCCACCGACACGCAGGCGGCGGCAACGCTCGCCGCCGAAAAGTTGTGCGAACTGCTCGGTTACAACGGACGAATCCTCAATGTCCTCGAATCGCTCACCGACGCCAACACGCCCATCCGGCAGAAGGCCATCGAAACCGTGGTGGCAAAATATCCCGGCGTGCGGGTCATCCAGACCGTCGGCGACGTGACCACCGAACAGAAGGCGCGCGAAAAGATCGAGAGCGCGCTGGTGGCGCGTGGGGACGAAGTGGACGGCGTCATTTGCACCGGTTACACGACGACGGTAGCCGCCGCCATGCTGCTGGCCGAGCGCAATCGGAAGCCCGGCGCGAAACGCGTCCGCTTTGTGGGACTTGATACCGACGAGCGCGTGCTGGCGGCGATTCGCGAAGGCGGCGTGGACATGACGCTGGCGCAAAACCCGTTTGGTCATGGTTATATTTCCTGCGCGCTGCTGGATTTGATGCTGCAAGGCTGGACGCCGAAAGCGGATTACGCGTTCGTTGACGCCGGTTGCGTGCCGGTGACGAAGGAGAACGTGGATACGTTCCAGGCCGGGATCGAGGAGATGACGAAGAACATAGTCGGGGAATTGAAGACGAAATATTTGGACGCGCCCGGAAGATGAGCGCAAACATCACAACTGTCCGGGGCGCGCACGCGCCTCGGGTGCGTCGTTGCGCGATGGCGCGCAACGCTGCGGTTGACGAGGGCGTCAACCGCCGCACGCGCGGCGCGTGCGCTCCCCATAGACACCGGACCTCATGACCACCATTCACCACGACACCACTCCACGCTTCGGCCAGACTGACTGGGTCAGCGGACGCACGCTGGGACTCATCATGTTTGCCGGCGTGTTGACGATCATCATGGCGCTGGCGTCGCCGAGCTTTTTGACGGCGGAAACGTTTTTCAGCCAGTCGCGGTATGTCGCGTTCTATGTGCTGGTGGCGATGGCGCAGGCGATTTGTCTGGCGATTGGCGCGATGAATCTGGCGGTCGGCGCGGTGGGCAGCATTGCAACGGTGGCGTTCGGTCTGCTGGTGTCGCCGCAGCACGCAAACCTTTCGCTTTGGATCGCGGTGCCGCTGGTGTTTCTCATCGGGCCGCTGACTGGATTGTTGCACGGGGTCATCATCACGCGGCTCAAGATTGACGCGTTCATCGTCACGCTTTCGACCATGTTCGTCTACATGGGGCTGCGTTCGGGGATTTCCGGCGGCAACGCTTACACCGTGCCGCAGTCGTTCTGGTGGCTGGGGCAGGGCGGTGTGGGCTGGCTGCCGTTCATGGTGGTCATCGTGCTGGCGCTTTTGTGCGGCGTGTCGGTGTTGTATGGCCGCACGGTGCTGGGCCGCTGGCTCATTGCGACCGGCACGAATCCCATCGCCACGCAGTTCTCTGGAATCAGCACGAACCGGATGGTTCTCATTGCGCACGCGTTGAGCGGTTGTTTCGCCGTGCTGGCGGCGATTTTTTGGGCGTCGCAATCCGGCAACGCCGCGCCCCAAACCGGCGACGACTGGCTGATCATTTCCTTCGCGGTGGCCATCATCGGCGGCACGGGACTGAAGGGAAATCTCATCTCGCCGTTCGGCATTTTGATGGGCGCGATCATCTTCAAACTCATCCAGCACGCGCTGGTGATTTTGAAGGTCAACGACAACTACTCGAACACCCTGCTTGGTGCCTTGATTTTGCTGGCGATCATCGTGGACCGGGCGAGGGAACGGTTTGGGGAAAAGTAATTGTCGTGTTGCGGGCAATTTCCGGCCGGTTTTTTTGCATCAAAACGGTTCGCAGCGATTGCTGGGCGACGATGCGTCGTATAGAATCCCTGAAAGTTCAATCTCAACCGTTTTGTGAAACCAATCCTGCTTTGTCTTGTGCTGGTCCTGGCCGTTGTCACGGATGGCGCGGCTGCGGAGTTCTGGGTGTCGCCGTCGGGCAATGACACCAACAGCGGAGTCCAATCGCAGCCTTTGGCGAGTGTTTCCGTGGCATTGCGACAGGCTCGGGAACTGCGGCGGTTGAGCAAGGTCGGCACTGACGAGGCGGTGACAATCGTCCTCAAAGGCGGCGTGCATCAGTTGACCAGTCCGTTGCTGGTGCGTCCCGAGGATTCTGGCACCGAAAGCAGCCCAACAATAATTGCCGCCGCTGACGGCGAACGACCCGTGTTGAGCGGCGGCGTTCCGGTCACAGGCTGGCGCAAGTTGAGAGAGCGGCTTCCGGCGCTGCCGAAGGAATCGCGCGGCGAAGTTTGGGTTGCGGAAGCGCCGGGCGTTGGCGGGCGCATTTTGGAATTCCGCCAGATGTGGGTCAACGGGCACAAAGCGGTCCGCGCCCGAACGCCAAACGGTGAAACACTGGACCGTTTGCTCGTCTGGGATCGCAAGAATGAGGAGGCGTGGATTCCGGCGGCATCGCTGCGCAGTCTGCGCGAGCCGAAACACGCGGAGATTGTCTTTCATCAACAATGGGAAATCGCCGTCTGTCGCATCAAGTCCATTGATTTCAAGACCAACGCCGCGCGCATCAAACTGCACGAGCCGGAAGGCAGGATTCAATTCGAGCATCCGTGGCCGCAGCCGATCATGTCCACAAATGGCAACGCGCCGTTTTTCCTCGCCAACGCGATTGAGTATCTTGACGAGCCTGGTGAATGGTTTCAGGAACTTCCCGGCGGCAGGATTTATTACTGGCCGAGACCGGGTGAAGACATGAGCCGCGCGGAAGTCATCGTGCCGGTTCTGGAAACGCTGGTTCAAATCACCGGCAATCTTGATCGTCCGGTGACAAACGTGCTGTTCAAAGGAATCGGGTTTGAACACACGACATGGATGCGTCCATCGCACGCCGGGCATGTTCCGCTTCAGGCGACGATGTTCATGTTGGACGCCTACAAACTGATTCCCAAAGGCACGCCGGACTGGCGGAGTCTGGACAATCAGGCGTGGGTGGGACGTCCGCCGGGAGCTGTCTCTGTGGAATCGGCTCAACACATCCGTTTCGAGCGATGCCGGTTCGAGCGGCTGGCGGCGGCGGGTTTTGATTGCGACAACGGCGTTCAGGACAGCGCGGTGGAAGGTTGCGTGTTCCGCGACATCGGTGGCAACGGGATTCAGGCGGGTAAGTTTTCGGACGTCGGGGTGGAAACGCATCTCCCTTACAATCCAGCGGACGAACGCGAGGTTTGCGCGCGGCTGCGATTCGCCAACAACGTGCTTACGGACACGGCGAACGAGGACTGGGGCGGTGTGGCGATCTGTGTCGGTTACGGAAAACAAATCACGGTCGAGCACAACGACATCAGCAACACTTCCTACACCGGCATCAACATGGGTTGGGGTTGGACGCGCACGACAAATTGCATGAGCGGCAATGTCATTCGCGCGAACCACATCCATCGCGTCGCCACGCGCATGTGCGACACTGCGGGCATTTACACGTTGTCGTGCCAGCCGGGGACGTTGATCGCCGAAAATTCAGTTCACAGCATGAAGATGAGCCCGTTCGTCTTTAATCCAGAACACTGGTTCTATCTGTATCTCGACGAGGGTTCGTCGTTCATCACCGTTCGCGACAACTGGACGCCGGAGGAAAGATTTTTCAGCAACGCCGTCGGGCCGGGCAACGTCTGGACGAATAACGGTCCGAATGTCCCCGTCGAAATCAAGAACGCCGCCGGGTTGCAGCCGCAATTCAGGGATTTGCTGGGTGAGATCGAATCGAAGTGAACTGTAATTGGATCAAGCATGAAAAACATCGCCGTAACGCTGACCGCCATTCTCATTGTCTCAATCTGTGTTCCGTTGACCGCGCAGCAAGGCGTCGGAGGATTGACCGTTTCCGATCTCCGTTGTGAATACAGGGTCAATCCCGCGGGCATTGACGTGGCGCAACCAAGGCTCTTCTGGACCGTGGAAAGCGCGCAGCGAGGGCAGAAGCAGACCGCGTTTCAAGTGCTGGTTTCGTCTTCGGCCAGTGCGCTGGCGCAGGACAAGGGCGATCTTTGGGACAGCGGAAAGGTGGCCTCGGATGAAACGGCGCACATCCGGTATCAAGGCGGCGAATTGAAATCATCGCAGCACGTTTTCTGGAAGGTTCGCGCCTGGGACAAGGATGACAAACCGTTGGCGTGGAGCGCGGATGCCAACTGGTTGATGGGAGTTGCCGACACCAACAATTGGAGAGGCAAATGGATCGTTGCCCCGGCGGCAACGGAGGCGTTGTTGTTGCGTCGGGAGTTCAATGTCAAACCGGGGCTGAAACGCGCCGTGGTGAACGTGACGGGACTCGGCCAGTACGAATTGACGATCAATGGCAGCAAGGCTGGCAATGATCTGTTGTCGCCGGGCTGGACGGATTACAACGACACAATTCTTTATGACACGCAGGACGTGACAGCCTTGCTGAAGGAAGGACAGAACGCGATGGGAATGTGGTTGGGCAACGGCATGTACAACGTCGTTCGCAGGAATCGTTTTGTGAAGTTCACCGGTTCGTTCGGCGCTTTGCGGGCTTATTGCCAGTTACGGCTGGAGTATCAGGACGGTTCGGTGGACATCGTGGGCACGGACGAGAACTGGACGACGAGCGCCGGGCCGATTGTTTTCTCCAGTGTATATGGCGGCGAAGATTTTGACGCGCGGCTCAATCCAATCGGCTGGGACAAACCCGGTTTCGACGACAGCGACTGGCGCAACGCGGTGGTTCTGGTGCGGCCTCCGGGCAAATTGCGAGGCCAGAGTGTTGCCGCCGATCCATTGCGCGAAATTCAGGTCCACAAACCAGTCGAAGTCCGCGCGCTGACCAACGGCGAGACGCTCTATGACCTCGGCCAGAACACGTCGCACATGCCGCGCATCCGCGTGAGCGGACCAAAAGGCAGTGTCATTCGTCTGACTCCGTCGGAGATTCTTAGCGATGAAGGAACAATCACCCAACGGACGATGGGCGGCGGTGCCCGCGGCAGTTCGTGGTGGGAATACACCAAGGGAACGGACGGCGTTGAGGAATGGATGCCGAAGTTTTTTTACGTCGGTTGTCGCTATTTTCAGGCGCGATTGACGCCCGCAAAACCGGGCGGCGAACTTCCAAAACTGGAATCGGTCGAGGGTGTGGTCGTTCATTCCAGCGCGCCGCCTGTCGGTGACTTTGAATGTTCAAACGATCTGCTCAATCGCATCCGGCTGCTCGTTCGCTGGGCGCAGAGGGCGAATCTGGTTTCGGTGCTGACGGATTGTCCGCATCGCGAAAAACTCGGCTGGCTGGAGCAGTATCACTTGAACGGCCCTTCGATCCGCTACGAGTATGACGTGGCCAAAGTTTTCACCAAGGGAATGAACGACATGGCCGACGCGCAGGAACGGAATGGATTCGTTCCGAACATCGCGCCCGAATACGTGAAGTTTGATGGCACATTCCGCGCCGCAGCCGAGTGGGCGAGCGCCTACATTCTTGTTCCGTGGCAGCAATGGCAGTTCAACGCGGACATGGATCTGTTGCGCGACTATTACGACCGCATGACGCGCTACTTTGGCTATCTGGAATCGCGCGCTTCGAACAACATCGTGTCAGAGGGGTTGGGTGACTGGTACGACCTCATACCTGGCCGTCGTCCCGGCGCTGCGGCGCTGACGTTGCCGCCGTTGACGGCCACGGCGTTTTATTTTTACGACGCGCGAATTCTCTCACAGATGGCGACGTTGCTGGGCAAGCTGGAGGACTCGAAAGAATTCGCGCGGAAAGCGGAACAAATCCGAGAAAGCTTCAACCGCGAGTTTTACGATCGTGAGAAAGGTCATTACACCGGCAATTCCCAGGCTGCCAACGCGCTGCCGCTGGTGATGGGCATCGCTGAATCCGACCAGCGCGAACGTGTGCTGGCGTCTCTGGTGGCGGACGTGGAATCGCGCGGCTACGCGTCAGCGGGCGAT
>DAOLDN010000056.1:0-12262 GCA_035327385.1 Verrucomicrobiota bacterium
GCTGACACCGCCCACCACGAACGCGCCAGCCACCAACACGCCGACCACAAAGCCCTGACCGCGCACTGATGCCCTTCTTCTTCGACACGCACGCGCATCTGGATTTCCCCGATTTCCAGTCCGATCTCCAGCAGGTCGTCGAACGTGCGCACGCCGCTGGCATCTCCAAAATCATTTCCATCGGCACCGACATCGAGAGCAGTCGTCGCGCAATCGCATTGGCTGAACGCTTCGAATCCGTGTTCGCCATCGCCGGCTGGCATCCGGGCCACGTTCTCGATGCGCCCGACGACATCCGGCCCGCGTTGCGCGAACTGGCCAAGCATCCGAAGGTGGTCGCCATCGGCGAAACCGGTCTGGATTACTACCGCCTGCCCAGCACGCAGACTGGCGGCACACCGGACGACGATGAACGCTACAAACGGCGTCAGGCGGAAATTTTCGTCCAGCAACTGGAGGTGGCAGCCGAATCGGGCCTCAACTGCGTGATCCATCAGCGCGGCGATTGTTTTGAGGACACGCTCCGCCTGATGCAGCCGTTCGCGGACAAGGTGCGCGGAGTGTTCCATTGCTTCGCCAGCGATGCCGCGACGATGAATCGCGTGCTGGCCATGAACTCGGTGGTCAGCTTCACGGGCATCGTCACCTTCAAAAACGGACAAAACGTGCGCGACACCGTCGCCGCCACGCCGTTGGGCCAGTTCATGCTGGAAACGGATTGCCCATATCTTGCGCCCGTTCCGTTCCGAGGCAAACGCTGTGAACCTGCTTTCGTGAAGGAGATTTCAGAAACCATCGCCGCCGTCAAAGGTTGTTCGCTTGAGGAATTGAGCCGCGCGACGTGCGAAGTGGCGGTGGCTTTTTTTCCGAAAATGGCGGCGCGATAAAAATTCGGTCGCCAACCTCCAAAGAATCTCCAAGCGCCAAGCATCAATGACCGGGCGATTGCGAATTTGAATCCTGGTTTTTTGAACAACTTCAACTTTACAGCCGCGCCCGCTCATGTTTGTCTTCGCGCATGGCACTCAGTCCACTGGCGGGAAAACCCGCACCGAAGGAATTGCTCATTGACGTCTCCAAACTGGAGCGCGATTACCACGAGCGCAAACCTGACATCGCCGACGCGAATCAACTCGTCAGTTTCGGCACCAGCGGCCATCGCGGCACTCCATTCAACGGCACTTTCACCGAGGCGCACATCCTCGCTGTCACACAGGCCATCTGCGATTACCGCAAACTGAGCAACATCACCGGGCCGCTGTTCATGGGCCGGGACAGCCACGCCATCTCTGCCGCCGCGCAACGCACCGCGTTGCAGGTCTTATCCGCCAACGGCGTGGACACGTTCATCCAACGCGACGACGGCTTCACACCCACGCCGTCCATTTCCCACGCCATTCTCTCCTACAATCGCGGTCGCAAAAACGGCCAGGCCGACGGCATCGTCATCACGCCGTCGCACAATCCGCCGCAGGACGGAGGCTTCAAATACAATCCACCCAACGGCGGTCCGGCAGACACGGACATCACCGGCTGGGTGCAAAACCGCGCCAATGAACTGCTCAAGACCGGCAACCGCGACGTGCGCCACAGATCATTTGAGATCGCCTCCAAATCCAGCACCACACATCAACACGATTTCATTTCGCCTTACGTCAACACACTGGCGGAGGTCATTGACATGGACGCGATCAAGGTCGCGGGCGTGCGCATCGGCATTGACCCGCTGGGCGGCGCCGCGCTGCGCTATTGGGAGCCGATTCAAAAACGGTTCAACCTGGACATCACCGTGGTCAATTCAAAGGTGGACCCGCAATTCGGCTTCATGACCGTGGACCACGACGGAAAAATCCGCATGGACTGCTCCAGTCCGTACGCCATGGCGGGCCTTGTGGGATTGAAGGACAAGTTCAGCGTGGCGTTCGGCAACGACCCCGACGCCGACCGTCACGGCATCGTGACTCCGTCATCGGGATTGCTGAACCCCAATCATTATCTTGCGGTCGCCATCGGCTATCTGCTCACGCATCGTCCGCAGTGGAAAAAGGATTCCGCCATTGGCAAAACCCTTGTCAGCAGCAGCATCATTGACCGCGTGGTGGCCGACCTCGGACGCAAACTGACGGAAGTGCCCGTGGGCTTCAAATGGTTCACGCCCGGATTGTTTGATGGCACGGTCTGTTTCGGCGGCGAAGAAAGCGCCGGTGCCAGTTTCCTGCGACGCGACGGCAGCGTCTGGAGCACGGACAAGGACGGATTGATCCTCGGCCTGCTGGCGGCGGAAATCTGCGCCACCACCGGCAAGGACCCGGGCGAGCATTACCGGGAATTGACGGCAAAGTTCGGAGCGCCGAGCTACAAGCGCATCGACGCCGCCGCCACGCCCGAACAGAAACAGGCGTTCAAGAAGCTCACGCCCGATTCCGTTGTGGAAGGCATGCTGGCCGGCGACCGCATCACGGCAAAGCTCACGCGCGCACCCGGCAACAACGCCGAAATTGGCGGCCTCAAGGTCGTCACCGACAACGGCTGGTTCGCGGCGCGTCCGTCTGGAACCGAGAACATCTACAAGATTTACGCCGAGAGTTTCAAAGGCGAGACACACCTGGACCGCATCATCGAGGAAGCGCAACAAATTGTGACAGGCGCGCTGAAGTAACTGACGGCGACTCCGCAGGCGGAAATATTGGTTACTTTTGCTGATCGGTGATAGCTGGTTGGCGCTGAATTGGCGCTGAATCGTCCTTGAACAAGCGGCCAAACCCGCTTACAAATCGGCCTGAATTCAGTGCAAAGCATGACCTTGAACCCTCCACAGATGAAGGAAACGACGAGCTTGGGTCGTTAGGCATCTTGCGTATGCACCGCGATTTTTTACAACCCGCTTCTTGGACTCTCAAGATTGTAGCTGCGGTGTTTTGGCTGAGTACCGCTTCCGTGGTTTTTTATGTGGACGTTCCGAATTTGCGCGCGAGCACTCCACCGCATTATCGCGATGCCCCGACCGATTGGGGGACGCCAGCCTACTACCAGCGAGTGTGGTGGCGGCTTGCCAAGACAGTGCTAATGGTGGCTCTTGTACTGCTCCCCAATCGAGTGCTGGTGGCCTCTCGGCTAGCATTCATTGTATCAGTACTTGTAGCGGCACTCATTACGTGTCAGGCGCTGCTCCGAGTCTTCCATTACTTTGAGTTTAGCACCGGTGACTTTCTCTTTCTTGCACTGAAGATTGCTGTGTTGGCCGCGCTTCCTGTTTCACTTGTGCTTAGTTATGTGCGCTTCCAGCGAGGCGAGATCGTTGCCTATGCCTAACCAGTTCGCTGCAGCGAACCGCCGACCAACTTTTCACGCGACGATGATGGACAACCTGGACATTTATTTTGCGAGCGATGCGCTTTTCCCGGCGGTCGCTGAGCTCGCCGTCGTGGACGGGATTTTTTGCGGTGTTGATGAGCATCCTGGTTCTCGTGGCGCTGTCCGCGGCGGTTTCAGCTTACCTGCCGCTCTACGACTCGCTGAATCATTTGGCGCGATGAGGTTCACAATGCCTGTCCATGAACCTCGTAGCAGCGGACGTGCGTCCGCTCCATCTAAAATCGAGGGAAATGTTAGAGCCGACTCACGTCGGCTGCTACGGTTCAAGGTCACAATGCGCGAATTTGAAATCGTGGAAACTTTCCATGAACTGGAGCACGGAGCATCGCTCCTCTCGAAAAATCCAGCAATCTCGCGGAGCAATGCTCCACGCTCCGTCCGTTGGCCGGGGTTTTGCGGAAATCTCCAACTGGGTTGGATGTTGGAGTTTGGTGTTTCCTACTCCAGCGCCTCGGCCAGCACCTCGGCCATGTGCCGGACGCGGATTGTGGCCAGGTGGTCTATTTGTTGACGGCAACTGGCACCGGAGGCGACGACGGTTGTGCCGAACGGTAGCGCCCGGATTTTTTCAATCAGCGGCTTCGCGACCTCCAGCGACAGGCCGAATTTGGATTCCAACATTCCGAACGCGCCCGCCATGCCGCAGCAGCCGGTGTCGAGATACGTGACTTTGCGGTCCGGCAGCCGCACCACGAGCCGGTGCATGAACGACGGGTCGGTCAGCGCCTTGGTGTGGCAATGAACGTGGACGGCGATGTTCTCCTGCCGCGAATTGAAGCGCAACGCACCCGGCTCGTCCCTCAGCAGTCCGTCCAGAAACTCGCCCAACACCACGCAACGGCGCGCGATGCGTTCGGCGTTGGGCAGTTTCAATTCGAGGTAATCCTCCACGAACATGGAGTAACACGACGGCTCGACGAAGATGATGGGCGCATTGTCCACGTCCATGGTGAATAGACCGATGTTGTGACGGCCGAGCCTCGCGGCTTCATCGAGATTGCCCTGGCTGAAAGCGGGGCGTCCGCAACAGCGGCGGTTGCGCGCCAGTTCCACGCGGAATCCCGCCGCCTCAAGAACCTTCACGGCGGCGATGCCGACGTGCGGTTCGTGATAACGCACAAAGGTGTCGTCCCACAATATCACGCGTCCCCGGGTCGCGGGCCGCAGAGGTGAATGTGCGGCGAACCAAAGATCGAAACGATTGCGCGTGTAACGCGGCAACGGTCTGCGCGCGGCGATGCCCAGCGTTTTGGACATCAACTCGCGGATGACGATGGACCTTAACAGCGCGTTCGCCAGCGACGGCATCTTGCAGCCGATGCGTCCCAGCAGGTCGGCGGAACTGAACAGCCGCTCGCGCAGTTTCATTCCGTGGCGGCGGATGCGGGCGTGGGACAGTTCGGCCTTGATGAGGGCGAGGTTGACGTTGGAGGGACACTCGCGCGCGCAGGCTTTGCAGCCGAGGCAATTGCTCAACGCGGCCTCCAGTTCGGCGGAGCGCAGCGGGTCGCCGTCCACACCGCGCAGTTCGAGCGCGGCGCGGATGGCGTTGGCCCTGCCGCGTGTGGACATGATCTCCTCGCCGGTCACGATGAACGTGGGACACATCGTCGGCGTGGGTTTGCGGCAGGCGCCGCAGCCGTTGCACTGGTCGAGGTTGGCGGTGAGCGATCCGTCCCGGGCTGAAAACGCCAGCAGCGGCCCGTCGGGAGATTTGATTTCCGACCGCAGACTGGTGCGCAGATTCGAATCAATCTGGTAGCGGCCGTCGCCGATGATTTTTCCGGGGTTGAACAGGTTGTGCGGATCGAAGGAGCGTTTGATCTGCGTCATCAATTGATACATCTCCTCGCCGACCTGACTTTTGAGATATTCGGTGCGGGCAATGCCGACTCCGTGTTCGGCCGCCAGCGAACCTTTGAAACGGCGGACCAGCGCGGCGACTTCGTCGGAAATGTAACGGAATTTGCGCAAATCCTCCGGTGAGCGGAGATCGAGCACGGGCCGCACGTGCAGCAAACCTCCGGCTGCGTGGCCGTAGAACGAGGCTTCGAGATTGAGCCGGCGCATGAGTTTTTCCAGTTCCGCGTGATAGGCGGCGAGGTCGGCGGGACGCACGGCGGCGTCTTCGATGCACGTCACGGGTTTGGCGTTTCCCTTGCGGCTGGTGAGCAATGAGAGGCCGGATTTGCGCAGCGCCCAGAAACGGTTCATGTCCGCCGGGGTGCGAAGGAACATTTTCCGGCTGCCGATCTTTCGCTTTTCAAGCTCGGCGAAATGGTCGTCAACGTCGTTGAAGAATTCGACGGCGAGAATGGATTCGCAGGGTTGCTGGTCCAGTTCGAGCATCTGGCGAGTGGTCTCGAATTCGCGATGGCCTCGCGTCTGGTCGAGCAACAGGTGGTCGAGGTGTTCGATGGCGGCGGGTTTGAGTTCGAGCAGATGCACGGCGGCCTGCATCGCCTCGGCAACGGTGTTGAAGAAGACCAGGCCCACGCCCTTGTCATCGGGCAACGGGACGAGTTTGAGTTCTGCGGCGACGATGGCCGCCAGTGTTCCTTCGCTGCCGGAAAGGATGTGGATGAGGTTGCCGGGTTCGGCGACCGCTTTGGCCAGGCCGTAACCGGGCCAGCGTTTGAGCAAACCGGGCGGGAAGCGTTCCTGGATTTGCAGCGCGTTGAACATGGCCATGTTCTCGACCAGTTCGCGCTGCTGCGGCAGGGCGTCTGATCCGGGGCCGAGTTTGAGAAGTCGCGCGTCACGGAAGACGATGTCCAGTTCGTTGACGTGATCGCCGGTTGTTCCATAAACCGGCGTGTGCGCACCGGACGAGTTGTTGGCGATCATTCCGCCAATTGTCGCCCGTGAACTGGTGGCCACGTCCGGCCCGAAACAAAATCCCTCCGGCCGCAGATAGTCGTTCAACGTATCCAGCACCACGCCGGCCCCCACACGGACCGTCCGTTTTTCCGGGTCGAAATCCCAGATTTGGGTGTTGTGTCGGGCGAAGTCCACCACGACGCCTTCGCCGATGGCCCCGCCGGTGAGGCTTGTTCCCGCGCCTCGAGGAATGACCGGCACGCCCGCCTGTGCCGCCGCTTCGATGATGGAACACGCCTGGCGCGCGTCCTGCGGAAACGCCACAGCGATGGGTTCGATCTGGTAATGAGAGGCGTCGGTGGCGTAGAGCTGGCGGGTGAGATTGTCGAAGGCGACCTGGCAAAAGGCGCTGGCGAGGGTGGCGTGTTGTTGGGCCGGAGTCATCGCGCCCTGCGAACCTATTTCGCCCGGGCTTAAATGACAACGTTGAAGAAGTGCAAAGCGGATTTGGAAATGTGTCCCGGTGCGCGGCCCGTGAAGCTCCAGATTCCAAACACCAAGTCCCGCAAGGTTGTCGCGCACCACCGGATGCGGGCTTGCGCGGTTTTGCCAAATGCAATAGATGATTCGCAACGGTTCAACCCATCAAACCTATGCTCATCATCCAAGTCATCCTGTCCATCCTGCTTCCGCCCCTGGCCGTCTTCCTCAAGGCCGGCGCGGGAAAGGACCTGCTCATCAACATCCTGCTGTGCTTCCTGTTCTGGATTCCCGCCATCATCCACGCGCTGTGGGTGGTGCTCAAGAAGTAGCGGGCACAAACAGCGGCCCCGCACGGCACGCCTCAAGTTTCCCGTTCACTGCGGGAAACTTCGCAGCGGGCCAGCGCGTCCAATCCAATGTCACGAATTACATCCCGCGCGCGAAATCGTAGTGGCGGCGCGACGTTGCGAATGATAAAAACATTCCCATGTTCGGACTCTTCAAAAGTTCAAAAACGACGGACCCTCGCGAACCGGGCCAGTTCGGTCGTTTTCATTTGCAGGAGCTGATCAACAGCGGCGGCATGGCGGACATCTGGCTGGCGACGGATTCCAATCACAAGGTTTTCGCCCTGCGCCGGCTTCACGAGCGGCTCAAGTCCGATTCCACGGCGCGCAAACGTTTCCTTCGCGGCTGCGAGGTTTTGGAAAAGCTGCGCGACAACGACGGCATCATCGGCTACTACGAGCATGGCAAGATAGACGGGCAGTTGTATCTGCTGATGGAATACCTGGAAGGCGCGAACCTCAAACACGCGATGGCGCGACGTGACGCGGCGTTGACGGAAAACGTCGCCCAAGTCCTGCTGGACATGGCCGGTGCCTTGGAACGAGTGCATGAGAACGGTTACATGCACCTGGATTTCAAACCGGAAAACGTGCTGATCACGCACGGCGGCACGGTGCGGCTGGTGGACTTTGACTTGGCGCAGGAAATTCCGACCGAACCTGTGAAACTGGACAAGAACCCCGGCACACCCGCCTACATGGCGCCGGAACAGTTGTCCGGGCAGGCCATTGACCAGCGTGTGGACATCTTTGCGTTTGGTGTCGCCGCTTATGAATTGGTGACGGAACAAAAGCCGTTTCCGGGAGAATCGGCGCAGGACATTCTGGCCCGGCAGATGGACCGTTCGGAATTTGTGATGCCGCGACAGGTGCATCCCGAACTGCCCGCGAATCTCGAAAGAATCATCGTCAAATGCATCGAGACTCAACCCGGGCGGCGTTATCCGTTCATGAGCGTGCTGTTGCGGGAACTGCAAACGGCGCTTTACGTCTGAACGCCGCCTGGAAAACTCAGAAAAGAAGTCTACAGATTTTGCCCTTGAAGTGAATGGGCTTCCGAATGAGTATCGTCCTGCAAGTCCAAGTTCATTCAAACCCGATCAAGCCATGAAAAACTTTTTGAGCCGCAACCGTTTTGTGCCGTTGGCCCGCAGTGCCGGTCGTTGTGCCGGACTGGTGGGGTTGTGCCTGCTTGTCGCCGGATGTCCCGCTTCCAAGCCGGAAACGGCGACCAGCCAGAGCGGGAGCAAGGTGATCATCCGCGGCTCCAACACCATCGGCGAAGAACTCGCGCCGCGATTGATAATGGAATTCAAGAAAGACCATGCGGATGTGGAGTTCGACTTGGAATCCAAGGGCACGGGCTATGGTCTTGGCAATCTGCTGGTGGGCGGCTGCCATCTGGCGGCGGCGTCACGCCCCACGACGACCAACGAAGTGGTGATGGCCCGCGATCGCGGCGTGGAATTGAACGACCACATCATCGGCTACTACGCCGTGGCGGTAGTGGTGCATCCGGGCAATCCATTGGCATCGCTCACAAGGGAGCAGGTGCGCGACATCTTCACGGGCACCATCAAGAACTGGAAGGAACTCGGCGGCGCGGACGCGGCGATTCATCTCTACATCCGCGACCCCATTTCAGGCACGTATCTGGGCTTTCAGGAGATCGCCATGGAGAACAAGCCATACTCGCTGGAGGTGAAGACGTTCACCAGTTACGACGCCATCACCAAGGGCGTGGCCGCGGACCCGCACGGCATCGGTTACACCAGCGTGGAACTGGCGGAAACACCGGCGGTCAAGGGCCTGGCCATCGGCGACGCGACACCAACTTTCAAGTCCGTTCACGACGGTGTCTATCCCTACTCGCGATTGCTGAGATTCTACACCGCCAAGGGCCGCGAATCTGCGCCGGCGATGCAGTTCGTGGAATTCATCCAATCGGATAAGGGCCGCGCGGTGCTGGAAGAAATGGGCTACGTGCCGAGGCAATGACCGGAGTCGCGGCAGATTGATTTTCGCCCTGTTTGGCGCAAGGTTTCCATCCTCCTGTGACTGTGTTCGAAAGAACACGGCCATTTTTTATTTGAACAGCCGCGCTCTCACGAACACAACCACAGTCGTTCATTTGTTCGCGGCCTCGAACGTCGCCACCAAGGGGCGGTGGTCTGAGCCGACGCCCCAGTTGGGAACGGCGACGATGTAGGTTTCGTTGCTCACCCATTCCCTGGCCATCGCCGGGCTGACGAGAATGTAGTCAATGCGCGAATACGAATCCTCCACGCCGTAAAAATGCGTCCAAGTGACGTTGCGCGGGTTGTAACGCGGGTTCGCGTTTGGCTGGTTGTCGCCATTGCGCTCGGCGGGGCGAGTGTCCACCAGCTTGAATTTTCCGGTGCCGACAACGGCCTTGGTCGAGGCGGTGTTGTAGGTGTCGTTCAGGTCGCCGGTCACGATGATGTTGGCGTTGGGATTGGCTTCGAGACGCGCGTTGATTTTCTCGCGCAACAGCTTCGCCTCCTCCAGCCGCAGTTCGGCTTCGTCAGCGCCCGGCACGGCGCGTTTGGATTTCAGGTGCGCGTTGAACAGTGTGAACGTGTAGTTGTCGTTGACGCGGATGTCCACCTCGGCAAATCCGCGGCTGACGCTGAATCGGCGTCCGCTGAGAAGAAAGTTTTCGTTGGTGTGTGAACGGCGGTCTGCAAACGGGAATTTGCTCAACACGGCGACAAAGATGTTCGTGTCCCAGCCGGTGACGTGTTCGTAGTGCGGATAATCCAGCCCGGCGGCTTTCAAGGAATCGCGCAATTCGAGCAGAGCGCTCACCGTTCCCATCTCCTGGAAGGCGATGACGTCCGGTTTCGCGGCCAGAATGCTCTCGCGCACCTTGGCCTTCGCGGTTTCAGACTTGGCCTCGCGCCGTGTTTGTGTGGGTTGGTCGAGAAAGTTTTCGACGTTATAGGTCGCGACCCTGAACGTTTCGGCGGAAGCAACTCCGAGGGTGAGGAAGATTGCCAGCACACTGAATGTCCGGCCCGAGACACGCGGAAGTGAATTCATGCGAGGGTAATAAACCCGGACCGCCGCCAAGTCAACCGCGCAGCCGTCGGCGTCGCCATTCCGCCAACCGGGTTCACGGATGTGTCACAAATGACCTTTTGCAAATGCCCGGCAGGCTGCTAAAGTTCGACCATGATTCGTACTGTCTCCGAAAAAGCCGGCAAAACGGCCAAGCACAATCTGCCGGTCGCGTCCAAACTGCACGACAAGCAAAGCGAGCGTGACCATCGCGAACTGCGCATTGACAAGGTCGGCGTGCGCGGGCTGCGTTTCCCCATCCAGGTGCGCGACAAGGCGCACACCGTCCAGAACACTGTGGCGACCATCGGCATGTTCGTGGACCTGCCCAAGGAATTCAAAGGCACGCACATGAGCCGTTTCATCGAGGTGCTCAACGCGCACGGTGCCGTCGTCCACGTCGAAAACATCCGTGACATCCTGCTGGCGATGCAATCGCGATTCAGGGCAGCCACGTCGCATCTGGAAATGGAGTTTCCCTACTTCATGGTCAAGACCTCGCCCGCGTCCAAGAAGGAAAGCGTGATGGATTACACGGCGCGTTTCGATGCCGCCGCGTGCGGGAGTGAAATTGATTTCGTCCTGACGGTGAAGGCGAATGTGACGACGCTTTGCCCGTGCTCCAAGGCCATCAGCGCGCGCGGCGCGCACAATCAACGCGGCGAAGTCACGGTGCAGATACGCTTCTCCAAACCCATCTGGATCGAGGATTTGATAGCCATCATCGAATCGTCCGCCAGTTCGGAATTGTTCGCGCTGCTCAAGCGCGAGGATGAAAAGGCCGTGACAGAGCGTGCCTACGACAATCCCGTGTTCGTGGAGGACCTGGTCCGCAACGTGGCGTTGAAACTCAACGCGCATCCCGACGTGACGTGGTACAAAGTGGAAGCCGAGAATCAGGAAAGCATCCACAACCACAACGCCTACGCCTGCATCGAGAAGGGATAGCGCCTTATCGTCCGGTCTGTTTGGGAGTGTTCTGGGCCGGAACCTCGGGAAACCGGAACAATTGTGGAGGCGACATCATGGGATCCCCCGACAGGGTGAAACCGTTTCGCAGCCAGATGAGAAACAGCACGCCGTAGAGGTCGCGTTCGGATTTCACATTCTTCAATATCTGGTCGCGCACGTTCATGTTCAATTCCACACTGCGATCAGGAGCGCGCAGATCAACGAACCGGACCTTCCCCAGCGACAGGTTCAAAACGTCTATGCCGGTGAATTTCACGTCGCCCAGGCGTTCCTGCAACCGATCACCCTTGCCGGAGGGCTGTTTCCCGGCGACTTCCGGCCGGTTCATCAATTCCAGGATGTTCGTCCGGCCCGCCTCGTTGCGTACAACGCTCAGTTCGGACAGGTTGAAACGCATCAATTTGATGTGCAGTTCGCGGTAGGCGAGAGCGGCGCGATCGTACTCCACCCGCAATTCAGGGATGTGGATGAACAGCGTGCCTCCGAATTCGGCCGTGTTGTAGAGTCTGAAATCCTCGATCGTGACCACGGGCGAAAGCAGTCCTACGGAAAGTTTGCCGATTTTGACATCCATTCCCGTCTGCGCGCGGATGCGGTTTTCCGCCACGGCCTTCATGACGGGATCGAAGGAGAAGATCAACACCACGACCAATAGAATGATCAGGAGGATCAGACGAAACGTCCATTTGATGAGTTTTCTCACTATGTCAGTTCTGGCTGCAACGATTGGGTCATGCGGCAATCCGGCGATTAGAGTGGCACATCTTCAGGCCGGACTTCCAGACATTCGTCCTGATCTTCCCAGATCACTGCGGCGTACGAATCTAGGAGACGTGGGGCGAGCGTCTGGCCCGCGTTTGCCAGTAACGCCTCCGCTTGTTTCGCGGCGTTCTCGTAGGCGCGGTCGTAATCGCCGGCGCTCTTTCGTTGACGGTCGTCCCAATGGGCAACAGCGTGAACGGGTTCATATTGCGCGGCCCACCGTTCCACCTCGATCCGGGCATCGGACGGTATGTCATCGAACGCGACGAGCGTTTCGTTGCAATGCTGGCAGATGAGTCCGGCGTCGCGGACGTCGCGGGTCAGCAGGGGCAGCATCGGGGCGCGGCAACATGGGGATTCCGCGTAAGCCACAGGGGTTGTGACCAGTCGCTTGTGCCAAATCTGGCGTTCGTGGCCAAGTT
>DAOLDN010000057.1:0-12180 GCA_035327385.1 Verrucomicrobiota bacterium
ACGGTCAGGTTTCAGTGCCGAGCGATCTGAGAAATGTCGTCGCCATCGAGGCGGCCGAGAGCCAAAGCATTGCGCAGACAGCGGGCGGTGACGTCGTGGGCTGGGGCGACGATTTTTTTGATGAGGTCAAACCGCCGGAAGGATTGAGCAATGTCGTGTCGGTTGCCGCCGGCTATTACCACAACCTCGCGCTGACTTTGAATCCGTTCATTCTCCAGCATCCCGTCGGATTGAGCCTGCCTCAGAACGCGCCGGCACAATTCAACGTCACGGCGGGCGGAGTCGGCCCTCACACGTTCCAATGGCGGTTCAATGGAGACGCGATGCCCGGCAAAACCAACAGTTCATTGTCCATAACCAGCGCCCAGCCGGTGGATGCGGGAGCTTACAGCGTTGTGGTCGCAAATCCCTACGCAAGCCTCATCAGTTCCAACGCGGCCCTCGTCGTCCAACCGTTCCAGTTCAACGCGGACGCCGGCGCGCTGCAAATGAGCGCGACCGGTTTCTCGATGAAGCTCGACTCCGTCTATGCGCCCAACGCACTGGTCATCTACGCCTCAACGAACCTCATAAACTGGGAGCCGGTTTTCACAAATCCACCCGTCACTGGGCCGGTCATGTTCGTGGACCCGAAAGCCACAAATTTCAGCAAACGCTTCTATCGGGCATCGGAAGAATAGCAGGGCATTGATCTACGACAGGCCCGCCGGATCAACGTCCACCGTCAGCGTCACGTCGTCCGGCAGTTCGAGCGATTGCACCAATCGCGCCAGTTGACGGCTCAATGCGCTCATTCGGGGCGTGCGAAGCATGAGTTGATAGCGATAGAAGGACTCCGCGCGCAACAACGGCGCCGGCGCAGGACCGGCGATGATCAAATCTCGGAAGCGTTCGCTGGCCGGAGTTGGCGAAGCGGCAGGGGCGAAAAGGGTCTGCGAAGGCATCTGATCGAACAGTGTCGCTTTCTCCCCCGCTCCTTTTCCCCCTTTCTCCCTTTCTCCCTTGCCATCAACGAGCGAGTCCAGTTTCCGCCGCACGTGTTCCGCTGAGAATTTCACCTTGTCCTCGTTCCTCCCGCGCAACGTCAGCAACGCAACACGGCTGACGGGCGGGTAGTTCAATTGTTTCCGGAACTCCATCTCCTGTTCGTAGAAACCGTTGAAGTCGTGCCGTCGCGCGTACTGGATGGCAGGATGGAACGGCGTGAATGCCTGCACCACCACCTCGCCTTCCACGTCACCGCGACCAGCCCGGCCCGCGACCTGTGTCAGCAGTTGAAACGTGCGTTCGCCCGCGCGGAAGTCCGGTTGATGCAGAGCCATGTCCGCGTAAATGATGCCCACGAGCGTCACGTTCGGAAAATGAAGGCCCTTGGCGATCATTTGTGTGCCGATGAGGATGTCAATCTTGCCCGCGCGAAAATCGCCCAGCACGCGACGGTAATCGTCCTTGCGCTTCATCACATCGGCGTCCATGCGCTTGACGCGGGCACTGGGAAACAGTTTTGCGAGCGTGTCCTCGACGCGCTGCGTTCCCGTGCCTGCGTAACGGATGGCGGGATTGCGGCATTTCTGATTGGGGCAGGTCGCGGGCACGACCTCCGAGTGACCGCAAATGTGGCAGCGGAGGTTTTGCTCCGTGCGATGATACGTGAGCGCGAGGCTGCAATTGGGACATTCGCAAACGTGACCGCACTGCGGACATTGCAGCGACGTGGAATAGCCGCGGCGATTTAGAAATAAAATCGTTTGCTCGCCGCGCTCCAGCCGTTGTGTGATGGCTTCCTTGAGTTGATGCGAAAAGATGAGAGTTCCCTTCTCCTTTCGCGCCGCCTGTCGCATGTCCACGACGCGAACGTGCGGCATCTTCTGGTCGTCCACGCGCTCCGGCAATTCCAGCAACGTGTATTTTCCGTTCTGACAATTGTAGAAACTTTCCATCGAGGGCGTCGCCGAACCCAGCACGACCACCGCGTTCTCCATCTGGCCCCGGACGATGGCCACGTCGCGTGCGTTGTAACGGGGCATTTCCTCCTGCTTGTAAGTATGCTCGTGTTCCTCGTCCACGATGATCAATCCCAGCGGTTCGACGGGCGCAAAAATCGCCGAGCGAGCGCCGATCACAATCCTCGCCCGACCTTGCCGTATTTTGTGCCATTCATCATGCCGCTCGCCGGCGCTCAGATGCGAATGAAGAACCGCCACCAGCGTCCGCTGCGGTCCTGAACCGAACCGCGCCTTGAACCTTTCCACGGTCTGGGGTGTGAGGGAGATTTCCGGCACCAGGACAATCGCGCCTTTGCCCTGTTCAAGCGCGTGAGCGATGGCTTGCAGGTAAATCTCCGTTTTGCCGCTGCCGGTGACGCCGTGGAGCAGAAATGTGGAGGATCGAGAATGGAGAGCGGAGGATGGAGACGGAGCGCGTGCGCCATTTTCCATCTTCACTTTTCCATCCTCGCGAGTGGTTTGTGGTGTGTGCGACATTGCCGCCTTGATTTTCTCCAAGGCGACGGACTGCTGTTCATTGAGCGGCAACGGCTGGGTGGGCAGGATGTGTTCGCGCGCGTAAGGGTCGCGTTCGGAGATTTGCGTGGCGATCTCCACCAATCCGCGGTCCTCCAGTTTGCGAACGGTGGCGGCGGTGGTTTCGGCAAGTTCCAGCAGTTCGGCCAAGGGCAGTTCGCGCCGCTCCTCGACAATGTTCCAGACTTCCTGCTGGCGTTTGGGCAGTTTCGGCAACTCGCCCGCGACCGGCAGCACCCGGACGAACAACCGCTCGCGCCAGCCTTCCTTTTCTTTGCGGATGACTTCCGGCAACACGGCTTTCAACGCGATTTCGGGCGCGCAACAATAGTAGTCCGCGATCCAGCGCGCGAGCTTCAGCACTTTGGGTGTGACGAGCGTTTGAGCGCCGATGACCTTGAGGATGGGCTTGAGATTGGCGTGAGCCGATTCCTCGGCCATCGCCGTGACCACGCCCAGCACCTTGCGCGGACCGAACGGCACTTGAACGCGGCTGCCCACGTCCACTTGCGCCGCCAATCCTGGCGGTATGACATAATCGAACTCCTTGCGAAGCGCGATTTCGAGGCTCACACGGGCAATCATCCGCCCAATGAATAATCGAAACCGTCCGTCGCAAAAGGAAAACCTGCGATCCTCGGGACGCGATGAAACCGCTGTCGGGGAAGTTTCATACTTCATGAAGTGTGGAATACATGGCCCGGTTGATTCGCCGGGCCATCATCAACATCGGGATAAATCTGGAGTTCGTTCGGCAGGGCACATTCACCCCGCGTTTTGCGTCTTGTCGTCGTTTGGCTCGACGCACAATTCTGCTTCCGATAAAAACGTCGTGTGATTCTAAAGAGGCTGCTCTCGTTCGGGATCGCCGCCGTGTTGGTCGTGCTTGCGTTGACCGCCGTTGTCTGGTGGGAAGGCAGGGTTGAACATCGTTACGACACGCAAATCCGCGCGGCGGCGCAGCGCTATGGCGTGGATCCGGCGCTGGTCAAGGCCGTCGTCTGGAACGAAAGCCATTTCAAGGCCCATGCGCGCGGTTCAAAGGGCGAAATCGGCCTGATGCAACTCCAGGAACTGGCTGCGCAGGAATGGGCCGACGCGGAACGCATCCGCACCTTCGACCACGAACACTGCATTGATCCCGGGACGAACACCCTCGCTGGAACACATTACCTGGCCAAGCTGCTGAGGCGTTACACGCACACGGACGATCCCGTTCCGTATGCTCTGGCGGATTACAACGCCGGTCGCTCAAACGCGTTGAAGTGGATGACCGGCGCCGCTGCCACGAACAGCGCGGCGTTCATCGAACAGATCGGGTTTCCCTCCACCAAAAACTACGTGAAAGTCATCATGGAACGCGCCGCACGCTACAAGCCGGAGTTTCAATCGCGCGCCGACAGGCAATGATGCCCTCAGTCCACGGTGATGGCCCTCAACGTCCGCTCCAGTTGAAGCCGCAATTGTTCGCGCGCCTCGTCGGAAATTTCCCGGGGAATATGGATTGGCTTTTCGATCACGACATCACAGCGGGAAAACGGCAGGGGAATCTGGAACTGATCCCAGCTCTTCAACTTGATTTTCCATCCCAGCCGGTATGAAACCGGGATGACCGGCAGCCCCGCCAGTTGTCCCAGCGCGATGACGCCTTCCCGCACCACATATTTCGGACCGCGTGGACCGTCGGGCGTGATGGTGATGATGTATCGGCGGCGCGTCCACGTTGTCAGTTCGCGCAACGCCTGTGCGCCGCGACGGCTGGACGAACCGCGCACGGGCTGGATTTGAAAATGTTCCAGCACCGCGGACAGGAATCCGCCGTCACGACTGGCGCTGATAAGCGCCGCCAGACCCGCCGCGTTGGAGCGCGGCTTCACGTATTTGTGGTAGATGGCGATGCAGGCTCCCAGCCGGTTGTGCCAGATGCAGTAGATGGCAGGCCCGGCGGGCGGATTTGTGAAATATCCCGAACGGTCATCCCATCGAAATCGCAACGTCGCCATCACGCAACGGATCAGCAGCCAGACGAGAGCGGCGGCAAGGCGCTGTCCCAGCGTGGGCTTGTGCGGAACGACCACACCTCCGCGCCGCGGTTTGCCGACCTGGGGTTTGGGATTGTCCACCGGCATCAAGCGCCCTTTTTAAGGCAGGCGCGAACCAATTGTTCCACGGTGGCCTGTTCGCCCAGCACCGCCTGTGCGGCGCGAACGGCGTCGTGCGCCTCCACCTGTTTGAAGCCCAGCGCCATCAGCGCCAGCACCGCGTCGTTGATGCGCTGATCGGCGGCGGACAAAGTGCGCTGCGCGCTGGATGCCTCCCACGCGCCGGCAGCGCCGACCTTGTCGCGCAGTTCGACCACGATGCGTTCGGCGGTTTTTTTGCCGACGCCTGAAATCTGCGACAGCGCCTTCACGTCGCTGTTGGCCACCGCGCCGCGAAACGCGGTGACACTGATGCCGCTGAGAACGTTCAACGCAATCTTCGGCCCGATGCCGCTGACTGTGTTCACGAGCAGCCGGAACAAATCGCGTTCCGCAGTGGACATGAATCCGTAGAGCGTGTGCGCGTCCTCGCGAATGACCAGTTGCGTGAGCAGTTTCACGTCCTGTCCGGGTTGCGGCAGTTTGTCGAAGGATGACAGCGGAAGCAGCGCTTCGTAACCGACGCCGTTGACGTCCACCACAACCTTCGTGGGTAGCGCCTCGACCAGTTTGCCTTGGAGAAAAGTGATCATGGATCAATCCCCTCCGCCATCGCCGGAACCTCCGCCAAAATCGCCGCCCGCTTGATCGTGCATTTCACTTTCCGTCCCGCCGGCAGCGCCCCATTTCCTGTTTTTACCGAAAGCTTTATGGAGGATTCGTTGTGTTTCCATGTCATCTGAACTGAGTTCGATTCGTTCTCCTCTTCTGCGGAGCACAAAAATGATGATTCCTCCAACGATGCTGATAAGACCCAAGCACGCCACGAGGATTGTCAGGATTGGAATCATATCCGTTTCGGCGGTGACAGATTGTATCGTCCATTTTCCTGCGCATGAACCAGCGCCAGCGCGAGGGCATCGGCGGCATCCGGCGACGGCGGTCCGGACAACTGCAACATGCGCTGGACCATTTTGGCGACTGCGTGTTTCTGCGCGGCCCCATAGCCGACAATGGCCTGCTTCACTTTGCGCGTGGCGATTTCGTAGATGTCGAGCCCCGCCTCCGCGATCACCGCCAGCGCCGCGCCTCGCGCTTCGCCCATGATGAGCGCCGTTTGAAGGTTTTGAGCGTAGAAAATTCCTTCCACAACGCACGCCGTCGGCCGGTTCTCGCGCAACACGTCGCGCAATGTCTGCGAAATTTTTGCCAGACAACGCGAGCGCGGCCACGACGCGGGGCAGGTGATGGTTCCGTGGGCCAGTGCGATGGGGCCGGATTTGGCGATTTCAATGACGCCGTAGCCCGTGCCACGCAGGGACGGGTCCACTCCAATGATGACGGTGTGTGCGGCTGCGGGATTGGCGCGGGTGGGTTCAACGAGCGGTTTGACGCCGCGGGACGCGCCGCTGCCGAGGCGTTCTTTCATCTGTTTGAATTGCTGAAGCGTGATGCCCACCGGCGCGAGTGTGCCAATGAAACGCCCGTTTCCAAAGAAGAAAACGGGCGGGCGACTGCCGGTCGGAGGCGTTCTCATGAACGCAACCGTGATTGTTCAGCGTGCGCGATTGTCCCAGCTTGACCGTCCCGGACTGTTGCCAGGCCTCGTCGCACCGGAGGACGGCATTGAGCGGGGCGACGACTGAATCTGGGGGCTGGAGACGGATCGGGATTCAACCCGCGCCGTGTTTTGCGCGACCGCTGTCGGCGACGGACGCCTGGCCGGCGCTGACGGTGCGCTGACTTGCGGACGTGACGCCGCCGGTGCTGGGGCGCTCCTGAACTGCTGGGGCGATTGCCTTGGTGCGACCATGGTGGCGCTGGGGGACGTTGGACGGCTTGAAACCATGGGCCGCGATTGCACCGGCTGAACCGACCGCTGCGAGGATGGGCTGTCACGGAAGCTGGTTGCGGGCGGTGTCAGTACTCCGGTGTTTTGGGCCGCTGGCGGAGTCCATACAGTGGCGCGAGCGGGCAACGCGGTTCGAGGTTGAGCAGAGCGGGCCTCTGTTGGGGAAGAACTGCGTTGACTGAAAGCCGAGGTGCGCTGCTGTCTGTCCGCAACGTTGCGGCTGGTGGTTGGCGGAACATATCGCCCATTTTTCGGCGCGGTGTTTTCAGCCGGGTTTCCGTTGAGAATGAGCGAACCAGGAGGCGCTGTTTCCGTGGACGCTGCCAAACCGCGCGAGCCGGACGAATCCGAACCATTGACGATCAGCGGCGAGCGACGTGAATTGTGTTCGGGAATGCCGGGCCGCGGCGACGTGACATCCCGATAGTCGCGACGGTCGCGTTGTGCGGGCGGTGTCGTCCGAGGCTGCACGTCATCATTGTTTCCGCCGGGTGTCTGCATTTGCCGGCCCGACGAAGTCGCCGCAGGACGAACGCCGCTATTGTTGCCGCGCGCATCCGCATGGTTGCCGATGCCGACGTTGCGGCTTGAGTCGCTTCGCACCGCCGACTGCGCGGGCGTGCTGCCACGGCGCGCATCGCCGGAACGGGAGACTTCCTCGCTGCGATTGGCCAGCCAGCCCGCTCCGCGGCGTGCTCGGGCGTCATCGAGGCTGGTTCTTGGAACCTGGCGTCCTGAGTATTGAGCGACCTGTTCCGGGGCGACGCCATGGTTGATGATGGTGTTGTTATCGCCATTGACGTAGTTGTTGATGACGGTGCTGTTGTTGGCGATGACGGCATTCTGCGCGTAAGGCACGCGATAGCGGTAAGGATTCGGACTGCAAAAATTATTCCAGCCGACAAATGTGTAGCAGTCGGAGCTTAGACCGAAACCAAAACCAACGCCGACGGATCCATTCACGTAGCTCAGACCGATGCCTGTCGTGTAGTAAGTCGCCGGCGGCAACGGCGCCCAGCCGCAGTAACTGCTGTTGTAACGCCACGTCACCCAGGACGGTGCCCAGACGCGGTCCGGCCACCAGCACCATCCATAGCCGGGTTGATTGAACCAGCGACCGTATTGGAAAGTCATGCCCCAGGAATAATCCGAATTCCAGTACCAGCCCGCACTGGTGTAAAGCCAGCGTCCTCGATCAGAATACGGCCGCCAGTTGGAGTTCACCACCGCCACAGTCGGCTGCCAGCACCAGCCGTAGCCGCTGAGGTTCACCCACGAACCGTACGGCGCAAGCGTCTCATAAAAGTAGTTGTTGTTCACGATCACCTGCTGCGGTTCAGGCAATGGTTGCGGCTCTTCGACATAGGTTGGAGCGACAGCTACTGGCGCGACTTCGGGTTGTCTCGGTGTTTCAGCCGCCGCTGTGGCCACGTGTCCCGGCGGTGACCAGACCTGCTTCAAAACGGCGTCACGTTCCATCATCGCCGTCATGACTTCGTCCGGCACACCGATGTCCGACAGAAATATGATGTCGTCTGATTCAAGATTGAACGCGCTTTGAGAGCCGTTGACGAACGCGAGCATCACACCCTCGTCCACACCAGCCCGGACCAGTTTGATGACTTCTGCAAGCGCGGGGGACGGGTTGATGTTGGCGGGTATCGGCTTGTCCGTCGGCGGTGGCGCAGGGACAGCAGGCCCGGCTGCGGGGTCAACGATTGTTGGCTGGGCCGGTTGTGCCGGAGCGACAACCTTCGAGGTGTCCGCGGGCGGACTCTGTGAGTGAGGGCCGCACCCCGCGACAAATGGCGCGATGGTCAGCGCAAGACCCAAACCGAAGGCTGGAAGCGTCAGGGTTTTCATAGTTTTTTGAGCGGTGGTAACATCCGCCTGCCGGACGTTGATTTCAAGAGAATTGACTGGGAGCGGGTTGTTGGTATTCAGAATTCGCAGGGCGACAGCCAGTCGGGCTGGAGATTCCATGCCCGCAACAGCGTTTTGATCTCGCGGCTTCATTGTCCTGCCCTCAGACGACGAGTCGAGGCGGGGGCGCTTTAACGAAAGCGGTTTCGCGAAGGTAGATGGGTTCAAGCTGTTCCCCCGCAACAAAATCAGTCCGCCGCACGGCCTGTTCAGCCAGCGTTGCGGCACGAGGAAACACAATCCGGCCCGATGCAAACCAACGCGTGACTTCCGGCCCGATGAACTGCGCTCCGGTCATTTCGGTGGCCGCAACATCACCCGGCGAGGTCAGCCGCAGCGGTTGGGTTTCGTTGAATCCGGCCGGACTGATTTCGTAACCGGCGATGTAAATTTCACCGCGTTGCGCGTCAATCACCACGTTCACGCGCCCGGTCAAGCCGTCGCGCCATGCCTGCGTCGCCAGACATTCGGCGCTGCTCAGGCCGAGCAGTTTGATGTTCCGCGCCAGTTGCCAGCCTTGGGCGACGGAAATGGCGGCGCGGATTCCGGTGTAGGACCCCGGACCCAGCCCGATGGCCAGGCACTCGACCTGTTCACGTTCCAGTTTCGCTTCACGCAACGCGGAATCCATCATGTCGATGGCGTTGGTGCCGCGTCCGCCGGTCTCGATGATCTCGCTCAAAACGCGGCCCCCCTCCGCGACGGCCACGCTGCGTTGCGCCGATGAAAAATCAAGAGCCAGAATCTTCATACGTGATGCGCCGTTCCGTTTCGCCGAGAATCCGGATGTTGACCCGGCGCAGATTCGTCATTCGGAATTCGTCGTTCGCCAGTCGTTCCGCCCATTCAATGACCGCCACGCCGTCGGGTTGCAGAAACTCCTCGATGCCGGCCGAGAGAATCTGTTCCGCCGTTTCCAACCGGTACAAATCCAAGTGAAACAGCGCCAGCCGTCCTCCGGTGTATTCGTTGACGAGCGTGAACGTGGGCGAGTGAACGCGGGACGTGACGCCGAGGCCGCGGGCGATGCCCCTGACGAGTTGCGTCTTGCCCGCGCCAAGATCGCCCGTGAGCGCGATGACCTGCCCGCGCACGGCGGCGCGTCCCCAGGTTTCACCCAGCGATTGGGTGTCAGCGGGATTATGCGAAATGAACGTAGCCATTGGCTTTCAGGGTCTGCGCGCCGTGCTTGTCGCGGAGCACGATGCTGTCACCCGGGACGATTTTGCCGATGCAACTGAGTTTGAGCTTCGGGAATTGTTTCTTCCACGCGTCGAGCAGCGGCACGGAGTGCTTTGAGGCCACGGTGAACAAAAGCTCAAAATCCTCGCCGTCGGCCAGGGCGGAAACAATCGCGGGCTTTGCGGCGTCGCCACTCTTTTCAGCCAGCTTCGCCTCGCGGCTGACGGGGATCGCCGTTTTCAACAGGTCAGCCCCGACGCCGCTTGCCTTCACGACGTGTCTCAGATCGCCCGCCAGCCCGTCGCTCAAATCAATCATCGCATGAACGGAAAAATGATTTGCGAGCCAGCGTGCCTCGACGATGCGCGGCTCGAAATCCAGATGACGGCCCGCCAGCGGGCCGCCCAGTTCGCCGGTGACAAAAATGGCGTCGCCCGCCATCGCGCCGGAGCGCAGGACGGCTCTGCCACGGGCGACGCTGCCGATCAACGACACGGAAATCAGCATGCCGCCCGGATTGGTGGTGGTTTCGCCGCCAACAATCGCCACGTTGAACTTTCTGGCCAGGACGTTCATCCCTTCATAGACCTTGCGCACGCGGTCGGGGTCAAAAGCGCGAGGCAGACCGATGGTGACGAGCGCGGCCAGAGGCTCGCCCGCCATCGCTGCGATGTCGCTCAGGCAACGGGCCAGGGCCTTGCGGCCGATTTTTTCCGGCGGCGTTTGGGCGGTGAAATGAATTCCTTCGACGACGGCGTCCGTTTTGAACAAAAACCACTTGTCCGGGGCGCCGAGGTCCAGCACGGCGCAATCGTCGCCGGGTCCGGTCACGACGGAGTCATTCGCCGGAAGACCGCGCGTCAACAATCGGATGAGGTCGAACTCGTTCATTGTTGTGACGGCAGCAACCGGGCGAAATCGTCGCCAAAGAACAGGAGTATGAAATTGATGGCGTTGAAGAGCGCGTGCGCCGCGACCGGTGCGAGCAGATTTCCCGTGTGTTCATAGAGAGTCGTGAGCACCAGGGACAGTATCAACAAGGGGACGAACGCGACGGCATTGACGTGGATGGCGGCAAAAAGGACGGACGTTCCCCACAGCGCCAGTCTTGGAAATCCAAATTGTTTGATGAACGGGTAGAGGACGCCGCGGAAGAGGATTTCCTCGGCCATCGGCGCGAGCAGGATGACGATCGCACCCAGCGCCACGCGATTCAGCATGCCGGAGGAGGTTTCCAGCGCCTGCACGGCGGGCTGGATTGGGATGTCAATTTCCAAGCGGTCGAAGATTCCGCCGATGACGAATTGCAGCGCCCAGCCCACGGGCAGAAAGCAGAAGGTGACAACGACGCCCAGGGCCAGGGCGCGCTTCCTGTCGTTCAGGAAGCCGAAGGCTTGCGACCAACGCAGGTCGTGGTCTTGGAGGAATCGTTGGATGAAAAGCAGTGCCGCTCCCTGGAAAAACAGCGCGGACACGACGGCGCGCCACGGAGAATCCGTGCCGAACGAGTCCGTGAAATGCCGCAGCAGATTCGCCAGCAATGCGCCGACAAACAGGCAGACAAACACGCCCAAGAACAGCCGCAGGACGGCGTCGGGCTTCCAGATGGGTCCGGAAAGCATGCTTGCAGGCTATACGATGAATGCGGCGGCGTCATCGGGGAATTGCGCGGTGGAATCGCGTCACCGCGCATTGATTGGAGCGCCGGTCTCCGGACCCGGCGGGTTGCCGCCGATTTGAAACGCGCCGGGTCGGAGACCGGCGGTCCAGTCGGCAATTCATTTTGCCAACGGTTCTAGTTTCCAGTGTCGTCGAGTTCGAGACGCACGTAATCGTACATCACGCCTTGATTCCAACTGCCTGCGTGGGAATGGAGCTGGATGGTGTTGTTGCCGGGTTTGAGGAGTGAGGCGTCGAAGGCGAGGGGGTTTTCAATCCAGTAGGCGCGGATGCCGTCGCGTTGCATGGCGCTGGTGGAGGGGAGAATTCCGGTTTCGCCGATGGGGCTGCCGTTGACGCGCACGCTGACATTGCAACCCTGGTGTGTGCCGCAGAACGCGAGCCGGAGTGTGGCGCGGCCTTGCGGGGCGTTGGTGAGCGGAAAGTGAATGGACCATGTGGTGCTGGTGACGTTTCTCAGGCCACCGGCAGGAATGCGCGGGCCGGTGTCGGAATTTTCATCGTCCTCGCTGACTGAGGGAACATCGGTGCCCTCGATGCGCGGCGGCTGGACGTAATTCCAGTCGCGACGCCAGTCGCTTTTGCCGATGGTGAATTGGACGTCGTCGGGAAATTCCTTCGGGTAATCGAAGTAAAGTCCCCATCGCCAGTAATGGTCGCCGTGGCGGTATTCGCGCGCGGTGCGGTCGGGCACGCCGATCTGCCAGAGGGTGCGTCCGTAGCGGAGGGGTTTCCATTCGAGTGTGCCGAGGTTCTTTGTTTCTCCGAGCGTGACGGTGAGGTTTGTGAGTGTGAATTCGCCCGCAACACCGTCGGCGATGGCGTGCAGTGTGTAAGCGCCTTCACGGACGTGCGGGATTGTGAATTGGCCGTCGGCCGC
>DAOLDN010000058.1:0-12134 GCA_035327385.1 Verrucomicrobiota bacterium
GGGTTTTACGGTGAGAACGATGATTTCACGACCCGCAACCGCTGGCGTTACCGCGCACGGCTGGGTGTGACCGCCGTGATGCTGGACAACTTTGAGGCCGGAATCCGGCTGGGGTCGGGCGACATTGACAACGCGGCGAGTATCACATCGGGTGTTGATCCGCTGTCGCAAAACCAGTCGCTCCAGAACAACGGTTCCAAAAAGGGCATCTTCATTGACCTCGCCTACGGCAAATGGACTTCGGTGAACAACGCCGATTGGTACGGCGCGATCACCATCGGCAAGATGGAGAGTCCGTATGTGTTCACCGACATCATGTTCGACGGCGATTACACGCCCGAAGGCGCCGCGATCCAGTTGAACCGCACGTTGAGCGATCATCACAAATTGTTGTTCAACGCGGGCATTTTCGTGCTGGACGAGTCCGGTTCATCGGAGGACGACCCTTACATGACAGGCGCACAGTTGCTGCTCAATTCCTCGTGGACGCGCAAGTTGTCCACCAGCCTGGGCGTCGGCTGGATGACGATCTGCAATCCTGGAGAACTTGGCTCGACAACCGTTCCCAACATCAACGCCGGCAATACACGCTATGAGGTCGTGTCGGGATCGAGAACCAATTACCTGCTGACCTACGACTTTTATCCCGTGATCGTGGACGGATGGTTGACCTACAAGTTGGACAAAGCTCCGTTCTACGCCGGCGCGTTTCCCATCAAGATCGGGGGCGAATACATTTACAACTGCGGCGCTTCCAGCGGGGCGGACAATTACGGCTACCAGGTTGGGATTGTCTTCGGAAAGGCCGGCAAGAAGCGGACGTGGGAACTGGCCTACACCTACAAATGGCTTGGCGCCAATGCCTGGTACGAGGAGCTGGTGGATTCGGACTTCGGCGCGTTCTATGAAGCCAGCCAGCCCGCGATGGGTGTCGGATCGGGCTACGCCTCGGGCACCAACGTCAAGGGCCACATCGTCCGCCTCTCCTACTCGCCCTACGACATGCTGACGCTCAGCGCCAAGGCGATGTTCACCGAACTGATTGACGCCGTCCCGTCCGGCTCTGAAAGCGGCATGACGCGTCTTCAGGTTGACGCCATGCTGAAATTCTAAACGTTTCCATTTTGTAACACACAAACCTCCATCACTTCAGGCAAACTCAACGTCAAATGATCATGAAAAACAAACTCTTGAATGTCGCGATCGCCGCAGTGGTGGTCGCTCTCGCAAACAACTCCGTCCAAGCGGCGGAAGCCCTCAAGGTGGACCCAAAATTGCCGGCTTATGAACCCGTCTCCGGCGTCTCGGGCAATCTCAACTCCATCGGTTCGGACACGTTGAATAACTTGATGACCCTTTGGGCCGAGGGATTTCAGGCGGTTTATCCCAATGTTCGCATCCAGATCGAGGGCAAAGGCTCGTCCACTGCGCCGCCGGCGTTGATCGAGGGCACGGCGCAACTGGGACCGATGAGCCGCGCTATGAAGGGCACGGAGATTGACGCCTTCGAAAAGAAATACGGCTACAAGCCGACCGAAATCAAAGTCTCGATTGATGCGCTCGCCGTTTACGTTCACAAGGACAACCCCGTTCCGTCCCTGACGATGCAGCAAGTGGACGGTATTTTTTCGAGCACACGCAAGGCGGGCGGATCAGCGATTGAACGCTGGGGTGAGGCGGGTTTGACCGGCGACTGGGCTTCAAGGCCGTTGTCTTTGTATGGCCGCAACAGTGCGTCCGGCACGTATGGCTTTTTCAAGGATGTCGCGCTCAAAGGCGGCGACTTCAAGGCCACGGTCAAGGAACAACCCGGTTCATCGTCCGTGGTGCAGGGAATTTCCACCGACCTCGGCGGTATTGGCTACTCCGGCATCGGTTACATGACTTCCGGAGTGCGCGCCGTGCCGTTGGCGGGTGCGGATGGCAAGGCTTATGAACCTTCGCCGCAAAACTGCATGACCGGCAAATTCCCGCTCGCGCGGTTTCTCTACATTTACGTGAACAAAAAACCCGGCCAGCCGATGGACAAACTTACGGCGGAATTCCTCAAGTTCGTTCTGTCCAAGGCAGGCCAGGAAGTCGTGGTGAAGGATGGCTATTATCCGCTGCCGGCCGTCGCCACTGCGGCGGAAGTGAAAAAGGTGGAGTGAATCAAAGTCGTCCGTTCTCATCGTCCTTGAAACTTCTGGCAAGATCGCGGACGGACGGCGAACCATGGCCGGCTCTTTGGAGTGCGGTGGCTTGACACCGCTTTCCACAGGCGACTTGTCGCCGTCAAATGGTTTAGCGCAACCTATTACCCGGAGCCGCTGAACGCGGCTCTGTTTTGGCGACAAGTCGCCAAAACGGCGAAAGCGGTGTCAAGCCACCGCACTCCAAAGCGGAGTTCACGAGACTCGCCGCTGCTCCGGTTCATTGATGAAGTTGTTATGTCGGAAACCGATAACCAAAAACCTGAACCCGCCCCCGTGCCCGAACGGTTTCAAACCGCGCGCGCCACGCTTTTCGTGGACCGGTTCATGAACCGCTTCATCAAAATCGGCGGCATCGGCATCATCACCGTCGTTCTCGGCATCTTCGTATTCATTCTCTGGCAGATTCTCCCGTTGTTCGGCAACGCGCACGTCAAGGAACTCCAGACCACCGCCCTGCCGCCCGGCGATTATCGCATTCTCGGCCTCGACGAATACGGCGAACTGCCCTTCGTGCTCGATGCGCAGGGGAAAATCTCTTTCATTGACCTCGTTGGCGATCGCGGTGTGTTTCCCACCGAACTCAAGTTCAGCGAACCGAAACAATTCACCGCGTTCGATTACAACGCGGGGCGCCGCGACATCGCCTTTGGCACGAGCGACGGACATTTCTCGGTTGTCGCGATTGAATACACGTCGGAATTCAAGGACGGGAAACGCGTCATGCAAGCGGGCGCGAGCGCCGGTCCGTTCATTCCCCTCGGCAAACCCGGTCATCCGCTGCGGCACGTTGGTTACGGCGATAGCGGGGATTACAAGCTCGCCGCCGCCATTCAGGAAGTGGACGGCAAACTGGAATTGCACGCCGCCACCCTCGTGCAGGAACGCACGCTGTTCGGCGCCGGCGAAATTACCATCAAACAAAGCTACGATCTCACCGCCTTCGTCACGAACGAATTGCAGTCCGTGATCGTGAATCGGCAAGCCGACGGCATCGTGGCGGCAACGCGCGACGGGACGATTTTCTATTTCTACCGGCAGGGCGATGACATTGCCCTGCGGCAGACTTTCAAACCGTTTGGTGATCTCGCGAAACCCGGCATCGCCCTGATGGAATATCTGCTCGGCGATGTCACGCTGGTGCTCTCCAGCGAAACCGGGGAAAACCGCCTGTTCAGTTTGTATGTGCGCCCCGGTGAAAACGAGCGGTTGTTTGGACAAACCAAGGAATTTCCCGCGTTGCCCGGTCCGGCAACCTTTTACGCCAATGCCCAGCGCAACAAAGCGTTTTTGATCGGCGAAGGCGACACGGCAAGTTTGCGTTACAGCACCACGGAAAAAATCCGCTGGGAACATCAATTCCCCTACGAACTCAAACAGGCCGGCCTGAACAGCAAATACGACCGCCTCGCGTTTCTCGACGCGAAAAACACCCTGCACTTGTTCCATCTCGATGACCCGCATCCCGAAGCGAGCTTCAAGGCGATGTTCGGCAAACTTTGGTATGAAGGCGCGGATCAGCCGAAATACGAATGGCAATCCACCGGCGGCTCGGATTCTTTCGAGCCGAAACTGTCGTTGATTCCGCTAATCATCGGCACGCTCAAGGGTACGCTCTACGCCATGCTGTTCGCCGTGCCGATTGCGCTGCTGGCGGCGATTTACACATCGCAATTCGCGCATCCGCATTTCCGCGTCGTGTTCAAGCCCGTGATGGAAATCATGGCGTCCCTGCCGTCCGTGGTGCTTGGCTTTCTCGCCGCGCTCTGGCTCGCGCCGCTGCTGGAAAATCGCGTCCCCTCCCTGTTGCTAATGGTGACCGTGATTCCTGCGATTGCGCTGGTGTTTGGTTATGTCTGGGCGGCATTGCCGGTGCAAATTCGCTCCTGGATCCGGCCCGGATTTGAATTTCTCGTCTTTGTGCCGATTTTCCTCGGCGCGGCGTGGTTCTGCTGGGATTTCGGCCCGGTGGTGGAACGCTCCTTGTTCGTGGTCACCGATCCCGCCACCGGGCAAAGAGTGGCCGACTTCCGGTTGTGGTGGCCGGAATTTACCGGCGCGGATTTTCAACAGCGCAACTCGCTGGTCGTCGGCTTCGTCATGGGCTTCACGGTGATCCCCATCGTTTTCACCATCGCCGAGGATTCATTGTCCAATGTGCCGGCCACGTTGCGCAGCGGTTCGCTGGCGTTGGGCGCGAGTCGCTGGCAGACCGCCTTGCGCATTGTGTTGCCGACGGCTTCGGCGGGAATCTTTTCCGCACTCATGGTGGGCTTGGGTCGCGCGGTGGGCGAAACGATGATTGTCGTCATGGCCACGGGCAACACGCCAATCATGGATCTGAACATTTTTTCCGGCATGAGAACGTTGTCGGCGAACATTGCCGTGGAACTGCCCGAAGCGCCACACCACGGCACGCTGTATCGCACTTTGTTTTTGGGCGCGATGGTTTTGTTCCTGATGACGTTCGTGGTGAACACGCTGGCGGAAGTGCTGCGCCAGCGCCTGCGTGAAAGATACAAACTGGTTTGAAGCAGATGAGCGACATTCAACATTCAACATTCAACATCGAACATCCAACGCGTGGTGCGTTTGGAAGTTGGGCGTTGAATGTTGAATGTTCGATGTTGCATGTTCCCCGTTTTTCGCCATGTCAATAAAGCCTTCCAACTTCCGCGCCATCCGCACGCCCGGCGAAGCCTGGGTCTGGCTGACCGCCATGGGGTTGACGCTCGGGCTGGCGATGATTCTCTTTTTGCTCGGCCTGGTGCTGGTGCAGGGCTTGAGTGCGTTTTGGCCGAAACGCGTCGTGCAAGTCACGCTCAAGGCCGACAGCCCGCAAGCGATTCAAGATTCGCTGATCCTCGGCGGAGAAATTACCAAGGTGCAGGAAAAACTTTCGCCGACACTGAATGAAGACGGCACGCCCGGCGAAACGCGCGAGTGGCAATTGTTCCTTGGCAACAAGGATGTCTATGGCCTCGGGTTCAAATTCGTGGACCTCGACCAGATTGAAAAGACCGAGCAACCACGCGACCTCATCAAACTGGAACGCCTGGAATACGGCCCGGCGCTCGCCTACCCCGTTGCGTTGAATCTCAAGGACGGCGTTACCATTTCCGCATCCGCGCCGGAATTTCGCGCCGAACTGGAGCGTCGCGTGCATGAAGTCAACGAACGTCGCGCTGAAATCAAACGCATCGAGAAAAAGGAAATCGGCGCGATCAACCAGCAGATGAACAAACTGCGGCTGCGCCAGCGCGCGTTGGAACGCGACCGCGACGCCGGACGCAATGTGGCGGCGGAGCTGGCGGAAGTTGCCGCCGCGCAAGCCAAACTCGACGGCCCCTACAACGAATTGGCCACGCGCGCCCGGGAGCTGCGCGCCACGCAACAGGAAAACACGATAACCTATCGGCTGATGTCCGGACGCGAAAACACCCTCGCGCTGGGCCAGGTCATTCATTTCTACTATCCAAACGAACTGACCACCGCGCAACGCGTCGGCTTGTTCCTGCGCAATGTCTGGGTGTTTCTCAGTGAAGAACCGCGCGAGGCCAACACGGAAGGCGGCATCTTCCCCGCCATCTTCGGCACGTTTGTGATGACGCTGCTGATGAGTGTGGTCGTCACACCCTTCGGAGTGCTGGCAGCGATTTACCTGCGCGAATATGCGAAGCAAGGACCGTTCGTGCGCGGCGTACGGATTGCCATCAACAATCTGGCCGGCGTCCCTTCCATCGTGTTCGGCGTCTTCGGGCTGGGCTTCTTCGTTTATTTCATGGGCGGCACGATTGATTCACTTTTCTTCAGCGACACCTTGCCGACCCCGACCTTCGGCACCGGCGGCGTGATGTGGGCCGCGTTGACGCTGGCGTTGATGACGGTGCCCGTGGTGGTGGTGGCCACAGAAGAAGCCCTGGCGGCCGTTTCCCGCGGCTCGCGCGAAGGCTCACTGGCGTGCGGCGCCTCGAAATGGCAGACCATTCAACGCATCGTCCTGCCGGCGGCCGCACCGGGCATTTTAACCGGATTGATTCTGGCGATGGCCCGCGGCGCGGGCGAAGTTGCGCCGCTGATGCTGGTGGGCGTGGTGAAACTCGCGCCGGAACTGCCGTTGAACCTGGAGTTTCCCTTCATTCACCTGGACCAGAAATTCATGCATCTCGGCTTTCATATTTACGACCTCGGCTTTCAATCGCCTGATTCCGAGGCCGCGAAACCAATGGTTTTTGCCACCACCTTGTTTCTCATCGCCCTGGTGGTGCTGCTGAATTTGACGGCCATTTTTATCCGTAATCATCTGCGCAAGAAATACGCGACCGGAGCATTTTGATGACAATTGCATTGAGCCGCCGCCAACGACTGTGACAACTTTGAATCAGGAACCGATCATGGACCAACCGAAAGCCACCCCGCCACCTGCGAGTGCGACCGAAACCACGGCCTTGCGCATCACCACGGCGGCGGCCACCCCGGTCGCCGTACAGGGCAGTTTTGATCCCAAACTGATCCAGATCGAGGGGTTTGATTTCTTCTACAGTCAAAACCAGGTCCTGCATGGCGTGAATCTCGACATCGCCGAACGTCACGTCACCGCGCTCATCGGCCCGTCCGGCTGCGGCAAAACCACCTTGTTGCGGAATCTTAATCGCATGAATGATTTGGTGGATGGCATTTATCATCGCGGCGACATCAAGATTCGTGGCGAGAGCATTTATCATCCGCACCTCGAAGTCATCGCCCTGCGCAAACGTATCGGCATGGTGTTCCAGAAATCGAATCCGTTTCCGAAATCCATTTACGAAAACGTCATCTACGCGCTGCGCGTGGCCGGCGTGAAAGACAAGGCGAAACTGGATGAAACCGTCGAACGCAGCCTCAAATCCGCCGCCCTGTGGGATGAAGTGAAAGATCGTTTGCAGGCCAGCGCGCTCGGGTTGTCCGGTGGCCAGCAACAGCGCTTGTGCATCGCCCGCGCCATTGCGAACCAGCCGGAGATTCTGCTGATGGACGAACCTTGTTCCGCACTGGATCCCGTGGCGACCGCCAAGATCGAGGACCTGATCCTCGAATTGAAACGGGAATTCACCATCGTCATCGTGACGCACAACATGCAACAGGCCGCGCGCATCTCGGACACCACCGCGTTTTTCTATCTGGGCCAGTTGATTGAATTTGGTCCGACGAACAAGATTTTCACCAGCCCGGCCAAAAAGCAGACCGAGGATTACGTGACCGGACGGTTTGGCTGATTTTGTTTCTTAATCGTTGTCTTGCTCTTAATCTTAATCCGGCCGGATTAAGATTTGGATGATGATTAAGATTAAGACCGACTTGAACTCTTGAACGAACTATGGACAGACATTTTGACCAGGAACTTGGCGAACTGAAGCAGAAGCTTCTGACGATGGCCAGTCACTCGGAAAGCGCGGTGAACCGCGCCGTCGAATCGTTGATGAACCGCAATCTCGACCTCGCCTTGCAGGTCAAGGCGGACGACGAGGTGATTGACCAGTTTGAGGTGGAGATTGACGAACTGGCCATCAGCCTGTTGTCCAAGGCCCCGCTGGCCAGCGACCTGCGACTGGTGACGGTGGCGATGAAGATTTCACAAAACCTGGAAAGGGTGGGGGATGAGGCGTCAAAGATCGCCAAACGCGCGCGGGACCTGAGCAAGGAAGCCCCGTTGAAACTCGATCTCGAACTGCCGAAAATGGCGACGCTGGCGCTGGGATTGTTGAAGGCGTCGCTGGACGCGTTCGTCAATCGCGATTCCACCGCCGCGCGTTCGCTGATTCCGCAGGACAAGGAGATTGACGCGCTCAACAAGCGGATCGCGGCCCAGTTGACCGAACACATGATGAGCAACCGCGACAGCATCCCGCGCTGCCTGCACCTGATGATCGTCTCCCGCAGCTTGGAACGCATCGCCGACCACGCCAAGAACGTGGCCGAGGAGGTCGTTTACCTTTGCGAAGCGCAGGACATTCGCCACGGGGGGAATGTCGGTTCTCCGGCCTGAACAGAAGGGTGGCGGCGGAGGAGGAAGCGGGCCGCGTTCTGACGAGCGCCGCCACGGGTTGAAGCCGGTGTCAGGACGATTTGATTCAAGCGTCGGAATTCAAGTTGAATGTCCCCGGTGCTTTCCGCAGAATCCTTCACAGGGAACTGAAATGAATCCGCAGCCCGTCGAAATCGTCGCCTCCGTCCTGTTTGGGATCGCCGTGGTTCACACGTTTTGCGTGAAACGTTTCGCGCACTGGGCGCACCGCAGCGAGACTGACTCGGTGAAACAACACCTGTTGCACTTTCTGGCGGAGACGGAGGTGGTGTTTGGCTTGTGGGCGGCGGCGCTGTTCCTCGGCGTCGCAGCCACGCAGCAATCGTTTCACAACGCCATTGCCTACGTTGACAGCCTTGATTTCACGGAACCGAAGTTCGTGTTCGTCATCATGGTCGTCGCGGCCACCCGGCCCGTGGTGCAACTGGCCGAGAAATTCATTTCCCTGGTGGCAAGGCTGATTCCTTTGAAGGAGGGATTGTCGTTCTACATTGCGGCGCTGGCGGTCGGGCCGTTGCTGGGGTCGTTCATCACCGAACCCGCGGCCATGACGCTGCTGGCGCTGGTGCTCAAACGGCGTTACTTCGACAACGGCATCTCGACGCGTCTGGCCTACGCCACGCTGGGTTTGTTGTTCGTGAATATTTCCATCGGCGGCACGCTCACCCATTTCGCCGCGCCGCCCGTGTTGATGGTCAGCGGCAAATGGCACTGGGAAACGCCCTTCATGCTGGAAACCTTCGGCTGGCGCGCGGCCGCGTCCTGTTTTCTGGCCTGCGCGGTCGTGTCGGCATTCTTCCGCAGGGAATTGTCCGCCATTGTGCCGGTGCGCGACCAGAGTGCCGGCGTTCCGGTTTGGTTGACGCTCATTCACGGTTTCACCCTCTTCCTGGTGGTGGCCTTCGCCCATCATCCGGATTTGTTCTTTGGCGTTTTCGTGCTGTTCCTCGGAGCGGTCACCGCAACCCGGAAATACCAGGATGCACTCAAATTGCGTGAAGGATTGCTGGTCGGCTTCTTTCTCGCGGGCCTGGTCACGCTCGGCAACATGCAGGCCTACTGGCTCAAGCCGCTGCTGGCGAGGCTCGACGGGAATGCGATGTATTTTGGCGCAACGGCGTTGACGGCCATCACGGACAACGCGGCGTTGACGTATCTCGGTTCGCTGGTGGAAGGGATTTCCGAGGACCTGAAGTTCGCGCTGGTCGCCGGCGCTGTGACCGGCGGGGGGTTGACGGTCATTGCCAACGCGCCCAACCCGGCCGGTGTCGGCATCCTGCACGGCGCAAGGGTGTTCCAGAGCGAGGGCATCAGTCCGCTGGGGCTGTTGTTCGGCGCGTTGTTCCCGACGGTGGTGGCTATTTTTTTCTTCTGGGTGGTGCCTCATTGACCGTGGATAAACGGACATCCCGGTGCGAACGTTCTTCAGGAGACGGTTATGAGCTGGTTTGAATGGGCTGAAGCATTGAGTTACGTGGTGACCGTCATCGGTTTGCCGCTGGCCATTCTTGTGTTCATGTACGAGCAACGCCGCAACCGCCGGAACGAGGATGAGGAAATCTATCAGCGCCTTTCCGATGAATACACGGAGTTCCTGAAACTGGTGCTCGCCTATCCCGACCTGCAACTGCTGCGCAAACGATCCAATCCCGCCCCGCTCTCCGACGAACAAAAGGAACGCAAGGTCGCCATCTTCAACATACTCATCTCCCTGTTCGAGCGCGCCTATCTGCTCGTGTACGAGGAGGACATGGACCGGCAGACGCGGCGCATGTGGCAGTCGTGGGAGGATTACATGCGTGAGTGGTGTCAGCGGCAGGATTTCCGCGAATTGCTGCCCGAACTGCTCAAGGGCGAGGACGAGGATTTCTGCGCGCACATCCGCAAAATCGCCGCGGACGAAGCGGCTGTGAAGCCGTAGCGATGGGCACGCCAAGTCCCCGGGATATCTGTAGCCCGTAACTGCGGAAGCACCAAATTCCAAGCTCCAAACACCAGAGAACGTCCATGCCTCAAAATACAAACGGGCCGTGGTCCCGTGGAAGCCCCGCAGGTGGGTGTAGTTTTCGACGGAAGCGCATGTGAGCGCGCATTTGAAGTTGGGACCTTGGGGCTTTTCTGGAGGTTGGATGTTGGAGCTTGGTGTTTTGAAGGTCTTGCGGTCGCGTTCCGCAGCTTGTTCACGGCGGCTCCGTCTTGCGGTGATCATCCATCGGGCGTTCCTTCCAGCGCGGCAACTTCTTCTGCAACGCCAGCAGTCCCACCAGATGGCTCGCCACGGGGATCGTCACCAGTTGAAAGAAAATCGCCAGGGTGATCTTCAGCGCGGCGGAGCTGTCGTCCAGGTGAACCCAAAGCCCCAGCAACATCAGAAACATCCCCAGCGTGAGCGCCTTGGCCACCGCGTGCGACCGGCACAGCACGTCCGGCAGGCGCACCACTCCGATGGCTGCGGTCAATATCAGAAACGCGCCGGTCAACAACAGCAGGACGGTGAATAATTCGTTCATGGTTGTCGGGGTTCGGATTTGGTTTTTCGGATTTCGGATTTCGCCGGTTCATCCGTGCCCGGTTTGTTCAGATAAAATACAAACGCCACGGTCGTCAAAAAACCCAGCAACGAGACGATCAGGATCAGTTCCAGATACATCGCCGTGCCCCATTGGATGGACAGCAACACGATCAGACCCACGGCGCACGTCGTGATGAGATCGAACGCCATCACGCGGTCAATCACGTGTGGCCCGCGCATCAGCCGGTAAAGCCCCAGCAGGATGGACACGGTCATCGTCAGTTCGGCGATTATCAGGGCGTAGGTCATCATCGCGTGAAGGCAAGGATGCTGCGTTCCAGGGTGCGGCGGACTTCGGCGCGGATGTCGTCCGGGTTGTCCGCGTCCAGCGCATGGATCACCAGCGTCTTGAAATCCGGCGACACGTCCACCGTCGTCGTGCCCGGCGTGAGCGAAATGCAATAGGACAGCAACAGGATTTCGTGCCGCGTCAGTCCCGTGACGTCGTAAGTGAGGAAGTTCGGATGCAGCGATTCGCGCGACCGGAACAGCACCATCCACGCGACCTTCCCGTTGGCCACGACGAACTCCCGCGTGAACACCAGCACGAACCGCACGAACGCGAGGCAGCGACGCACGTAGCTTTCGCCGCCCACCACCGTGCGGAACGCCGCCACCAGCGCAAAGCCCACCACAAAGCCGACGGCGAACACCATCGCCGACGGCGTCCGGCTCAACAGCAGCCAGATGATGGCGATGACGACGTTCAACCCAAAAGCGATCACAGCGCGCCTCCTTTACCAAGCCGGTCAAAGACCGCCGCCGCGTAGCCGTCCTGATCCAGCACGCGCTCGGCGGCTTTGACGGCCAGTTGCATGAATCCTTCCGCGCCCACGCCAATGGCCACGGAAATCGCTGTCAGCCCGGCAATGACCCACGTCATTCGTTTCCAGCGCAAGTCCCACAGGCACACCTCGCGGTCGTCGTCGCTGTTCCAGAACGCGCCGTTCCAGATTTTCAACATGCTGAACAGCGTGAGAATGCTGGCAATGACCGCCGCCGCCACCAGCCAGTATTCGCGTTGCTCGAAACCGACAACGAGGATGACGTATTTGCCCCAGAATCCGCTCAACGGCGGCAGACCCGCCAGCGACAACGCCTGAAACAGGAACAACACTCCGAGCCACGGGGTTTGCTGCCAGAGATTGCCCATTTTTTCCAGATTGTCCGAGCGGTTCAACTGCGCCGCAACGCCGCCGATGAGGAACAACGACGCTTTCACAATGATGTGATGCGTGATGTAAAAAATCGCCGCCGCGAACGCCAGCGGCGTGAAGAAGCCAATCGCCAGCACCATGAACCCGAT
>DAOLDN010000059.1:0-12075 GCA_035327385.1 Verrucomicrobiota bacterium
ACTGCGCAAATACCGCCAATAAGCATCACTGTCACCGGCTGCAACCGGCCCGACGGCAGCGGACGGCCCGCCGTGCGACGCATGCGCGCGTCGTAATCGCGTTCGAGCAACTGGTTCAACGCCGCCGCTCCCGACGCCAGCAACGCCGTGCCGAACAGCGCGTGAAACATCAGCGCGTAATTCATCGGCCCTTGAAAGCCGATGTAAAATCCGACCAGCGTCGTCAGCAGCACCAGCGTGGTGAGCCGCGCCTTGATGAGGTCGGAATAGACGGCGAACCAGCTTTTTTCAATGGCTGCGGATTCAGCAAAAGTTTGTGCCGATGCTTTCATTTCAAGGGTTCAACGCGGTTGCCGAGTTCACCCCAAAAGCGCCTGCGCCGGACTTCGACGATTGATCCGATGCGCGCGCCACCCCGACCGGCACTTTCAAACGGCGGAAACAAATAATGCAACCGAGCGCGCCTGTCACGAGAGAAAGCGCGCCCACAAGAACGTGAGCCGTGGCGATGTCCGCCGCCTTGTTCGACCAGATGGTCCACGCGCCGAAGCCGGCCTGGACCAGAATCATTCCCAGCCAGAAACGCGACAGTCGTTTGAGCACCGGATCAACTTCGCGTTTCGCATTCCACGCCACCAACACCACGCAAACCACAATCAGCAGCGCCATCAGGCGATGCGCCATTTGTATCACGATATGCGTCGCCTGGATGGGGCGCACGGCGGTGATCTCGATGCGTCGCGCGTTGTAGGTCTCGATGGATTGCGGGTCGAGATCGGGCCAGAGTTTTCCGTAGGCCAGCGGGAAATCGGGAATGGCCAGCCCGGCGTGCTCATGCCTCATGGTCGCGCCAATTATGAGCTGGAAAAAAATCAGGACGGTGGACAACAAGAACAATCGCCGCACGGAACGGGATGCGGCGGATGAAACGGAGGCGGCCGGTGTTTGCGATTCCCCATGGACCTCGGAGGTAGGGCGCGACACCCCGCCCGTCTCATTCCACCACTTGCTCGTGAACAACGCGATTGCGCAGATCAACACAAAGAATAATTGCGCCAGCGTGCCGTGAAAGATGCCGAGTTCGTCCTTGTATTGGGTGACTCGCAGCCCGCCGAGAACTCCCTGCACCAGCACCGCCGTGAAGGCGACAGCCGCCAGCCATCGCAACGGTCGAGGGTCGTGCGTGGCTTTCCAGAAACTGTAGATCAACACCACCGCCGCCACGCTGGCCAGCACGATGAACATCGTCTGCGTCCGCACTCCCATCAGACCCAGTGTGCAGAGGATTCCCGCCAATGCCAGGTTTCGTTGCCGGCCTCGGGCTTCCTTGATCCAGACCCATGCCGCGAGGATTGCCGTCAACAGTCCCACCACCGACGCCACGAGGCGATGCGTGTGTTCGTAGAAGATGCCTCCCGTCCATTTTGAGATCGGGAAGAAGAACATGTTATAGCCGTAAGTCGTGGGCCAGTCGGGAACGGCCATGCCCACGCCGTGGCTGGTCACCAATCCGCCCACGCACAGCAGAAACAACGTCGCCGCCGCCGTAAGAACGACGAAACGATGCAGCCAGGGACTGTGCGACGGGTCGGTGGTCACTTGAAAAACGAAACCGCCGCGGCCTTTCCCGACCGCAGCGGTTTCCCCGATCAACGGAAAAGCTATTTGGCTTCCAGCGTGAAATCAGACTTCGCACCGTCCGCAGTCACTTCAATCTCCTGCTCCACTCCGTTGGGAGCGGCCTTGCGATGCAGCGCCACAATCGTGTATTTGCCGGGCGGCACACCCTTGATCGAGAACGAGCCGTCCTCGCCCGTGACCGCAACGTAAGGATGATCCACCACGGTGATGTAGGAGAACATCCACGGATGCACGTCGCACTTGAAACGCAGGAAGTTTTCAGCGGCTGGAAACGTGAAATTCAGGTCCGCCCCACCCGGCATCTGCGCCAGATTGGACTGTTTGTTGCCCTCTGCGGCCTTGTCGCGGATGGTGCTGACGTTGTGCAGCACCGGGTCGGAGTTCTTGACCACGATTTTCTGCCCGGTTTGGGCGACGGCGACGTAAGGCTGGTACTCGCAACCTTTCTGGTCAATGACCAGCGGCGCGGCGGAAGCCCCGGTGGATTTGCCGCTGATGCCCTTGAGCATCACCACCGTATCCGCCAGTTCGCCGGCAGAACCGACAACGTAAAAGCGGGTTTTGACCGTTTCCGTGTGCATCTTGCCGCAGCCGGGATCAGCCTTCATGTCAATCGTCTTTTCGGGCGGCGGCGTGCCCTTGAGCGTGACCTTGCCGGTGATGTCGCCTGCCGTGGCAGCCTGCGAACAGGCAACCAGCGCGGCAACGATGCTGAGTGTGGAGGTGGTTTTCATAAGCGTTGTCTTTTCTTCAAAAATTGACCGCAAGCCTAGCAACGCCATTCAATCCCGGCAAGCTGCCAGATGGACGATTTCACGGTCGCTCATTGAGGTGGTGACGTGGACTAATCCGGGGATTCGCCGACCCGCGAACAGCCTTTCCCCCGATTGGCGGCTCTCCACCCCGCGGAATGGGGGCCGGATTCCTAAAAAAATACTTTGCATTGCCGCCCTCGCGTGTGGCACAAGAGCCACAGTCTTGAACGCCCTCAACACCCATCACAAATGATTGAACGGGGAGCAATTGCATGAACTGGTACTACGTTGACGCGGGACAACAAGCCGACCCGGTTTCTGACGAACAACTCGACAGTCTGAGAACCGCCGGCAAAATCGCTGACGACACCCTCGTCTGGCGCGAAGGCATGACCGACTGGCAGCCGTTGCGCGTGGCAAGGCCCGCAGCAGCGGGAAGCGCCACGCAACCCACCCCCGCCTTGCGCATGACCGGCTCAGGCCCGGGCGCGGTGTGCGCCGAATGCGGACGCATGTTCGACGTCAACGACATGATCCGCCACGGGGAGGCTTACATCTGCGCCACCTGCAAACCCGTCTTCATGCAGAAACTGACCGAGGGCGCAAAGATTGAAACCGGCGCTCTCAATTACGCGGGATTCTGGATCCGTGTCGGCGCGAAGATCGTGGACGGCATCATCCTCGGCATCGTGCTCTTGGTGCCGATGTTCATCGCGGGCATGCGCCTCGCCCAAGGCGGCGACCCTGAGGCGTTCGAGTCCATCATGCTCATCAGCCAGCTCGGCTACTACATCGTGTGGATGGCGTATTCCGTCTTCTTCATCGGCAAATACGGAGCCACACCCGGCAAAATGGTCTGCAAGATCAAGGTTGTCATGGCCGACGGCAGTCCCGTCAGTTATGGACGCGCCACCGGTCGTTTCTTCGCCGAAGTCCTCAGCGGCATGGTCTGCTACATCGGCTACATCATGGTCGCCTTCGACAAGGTCGAGAAACGCGCCCTGCACGACCACATCTGCAACACGCGCGTGGTCTATAAATAACCGCGCGCCCGATGAAATCCCCGCTGGTCCATTGCTCGAAATGCAACACCGCGCTGGTGGACGGGGTTTTCAATCTGCCTGACTTCACGCCCTGCCCCTCCTGCGAGCAACCCTTGCAAGTGGAAGTGTTCCCCGCGTTGTTCCGCGCGTTCGCGCCCGCCAACGCCGGGGAAGCCGTGATGACCGACGGCGAGGCCAGTTGCTTTTATCATCCCCAGAAAAAAGCCGTGCTGCCCTGCGACGGCTGCGGACGCTTCCTCTGCGCGTTGTGCGACTGCGCGATGGATGACCGGCATTACTGTCCGTCCTGCCTCGAAGCGGGCCGCACAAAGGGCAAAATCAAAAATCTCCAGAACTCGCGCACGCTCTATGATACCATCGCCATCTGGCTGACGATTGTCCCCGTTCTTTTCTTCTACTTCACATTCATCACCGCCCCCATGGCCTTGTACATCGCCATCAAACACTGGAACACGCCCACCAGCATCGTGCGCAACAACAAGCTTGGTTATGTCGTGGCCATCGTCCTCGCGTCCCTGCAAATCCTGGCCTGGATCGCTGTGTTGTGGATGATTTTCACCGATTGATTTCCATGGCCCAACGCGAATACATCCGACTGACCCGCAGCCACGCCCGTTCCGGCCTGGCCGTCATCATCGCCTGGCGTTCCAGCCTGTGGCTCGCAAAGGACCACCTGCTGTGCGTGGACACCAACGGGTACATGGAAAACTACAAACGCTTTTACTTCCGCGACATCCAGGCCGTCTCCATCCGCAAGACGCAACGCGCGCTGTATTGGAGCCTCGTGCTCGGAGGGATTGCCGCTTTTTGCGCCGTCATCGCATCAATCGCTTCGCCCGGTTTTGACGTGTTCTTCTGGATCGTTGCCGGCATTTTCTTCCTGCTGCTGGCGTTGAACCTCCTTGGCGGCCCGTCCTGCGTCTGTCATTTGAAAACCGCGGTCCAGACCGAGGAAATGGCCGCCCTCAACCGCATCCGCCGCGCGCGCAAAATCCTCAAGCGCATCCGGCCGCTGATCGAATCCGCCCAGGGCCGAGTCGAAACCGGACAGTTGCCGGCGTTGATGCAACAACTCGCGCGCGGCGAACTTTCATTCACACCGTCGTCCGCCGCGATCCGGATTCCCGCCGACATGCAACCCCGAACCAACGAGTGATGCCCGCACTGATTCACCAGCGTTGCTTCAACCACGGAGAACGCGAGGCCGTCGCGCGCTGCCCGGAATGTCACCGTTTCTTCTGCCGCGAATGTGTCGCCGAGCACGACGACCGCGTCGTCTGCGCCGCGTGCCTGAAGAAACTCGCCCGCGTGCCGTTGCTCCAGCGCCGCGGCTTCGTCCGCGCGCGACGTTTCGCCGCCTGCGCCTTCGGGTTGTTCGCAGGATGGTTCTTTTTTTATCTCATCGCCCAAACCCTGGCGTCGTTGCCCCATGATTTCCACGAAGGCACGCTCTGGCAGGTGGAATGGATTGACCAGGAATGAAACGCTCCAAACGCCGACAGGAAAAGGACGCGCTCGACCTGATCGAGGAAGCCATCCACCGGCTGCGGACGGAATCGGCGTCCGCGCTGTCGGCGTATTATCTCGGCAGCCTGCCGTTCGTGCTGGGCTTTCTGTTTTTCTGGGCGGACATGGCGCGAAACCCGTTCGCGCCGGCGCGCGTCGCCGAAGCGTCGCTGATTGTCGCTGCGCTGTTCGTATGGATGAAATTCTGGCAGGCGGTTTTCGCACTGAGACTGAGGGCGTGGATTTGCGGCCAGCCGCAGCCGCCGTTGAGACTCGCTCAGTGCCGCGGCATCCTCGTCTCGCAACTGGCGCTGCAACCCACCGGTTTGTTCATCCTCCCGCTGGCGGCCATCCCCGCTCTGCCGCTGGCCTGGGTTTATGCGTTCTACCAAAACGTGACGGTCTTCGCCGACTCGGGAAACGACAGCCTTCGCGGCTGCTTCGACAAAGCCCGGCGACAGGCCATGTTGTGGCCGCGACAAAATCACATCCTGCTCGCCTACATGTCGCTGTTTGGCTTCTTCGTCTTCCTGAACCTCGGCATCACCGGCGCGTTCATTCCGTATCTGCTGAAAATGTTGCTCGGCATCGAATCCGTCTTCACTCGCGGCGGATTGCACTCCATCTTCAACACCACGTTTCTCACCGCGCTCGTCGGACTGACCTATCTGTGCGTGGACCCGATCCTCAAAACCATTTACGCGCTGCGCTGTTTCTATGGAGAATCGCTGCAATCCGGCGAGGACCTGAAAACCGAATTGAAATTGCATTCGCTCCCGGCCCAACGCATCGCCGCCTTGCTGCTGGCGGTGTTGCTGCTCGGCGGAGCAACAACCACCGTCCACGCGGACGACACCGCTCCGGCCGCCGTTCCCGCGCAGTCGCCGTCGTCATCCGCCATTTCCCCGGCCGACCTTGACCGCGCCATCAACGAAACCATCCAGGAACGCAAATACCTCTGGCGGCTGCCCCGCGATCAGGCGGAACAACTGGACAACGAGGACGGCATCATCGCGGGCTTTTTCAAAAAAGTGGAGGAAACCCTGCGCAACTGGGTCAAAGCGGTTTTGAACTGGCTCGACGACTGGCTCAGGAAACTTTTCAAACGCAAGTCCGGCGGAAACGATTCGGGCGGCTCCTGGTTGTGGACACTCGACTTCCTGCTCTACGCGCTGCTGGCCATCGTGCTGTCGCTGGCTGCAGTGCTGCTCATCCGCTGGTGGCGCAACCGATATCGCACGCCCGAGACCGTGCAGGCGCAGGCCATCCAGCCGGTGCCAGACGTGAGCGACGAAAACGTCGGCGCGGACCAGTTGCCGGAGGATGGCTGGACGAAACTCGCCCGCGAACTGCTCGCTCGCGGCGAATTGCGACTGGCGTTGCGCGCGTTCTACCTCGCAAGCCTCGCGAATCTGGCGGAGAAAAACCTCATCAGTCTCGCCCGCTTCAAATCCAACCGCGACTACGAACTGGAACTGCGCCGCCGCGCGCACGCATTGCCGCAATTGCTGCCGCCATTTTCCGAAAACGTGTCGGTGTTCGACCGCAGTTGGTACGGCATGCACGAGGTCAACGGCGAACTCATCGAACGTTTCGCCTCGAACGTGGAAAGGATCAAGACGGCGCAATGAGGAAAAGCCTGCCCATCCTGCTGCTCGTCGTCTGCGTCGCGTTGTTCGTGGCGGGCATTGTCTGGCTTTTCAATCTGCGTTACGAGGCCGGCGATGTTTATCCTCCCTACTCTTCCTTGCGAGCCGACCCGCTGGGAACGATGGCGCTTTACGAAAGCCTGCAAAAGCTCGACAGCGTCAGCGTGCAACGGGATTTCACCACACAGAATCGCCTGCCGTCCGAACCCGACACCACCTATCTGCACCTGGCCGGCAGTCCGTACCGTTGGGATTGGATGTCGAAAGAGTTCGCGGGAGAGATTGAACGATTCCTCACCCAGGGCGGACGACTGGTCATCTGCTTCAGGCCGCTGCACACGAAGCCTTCGATCGCTTCGCACGAATGGGAATCGGATAAGGACGACGATGAGAAGCCTGCCGACGCGGACAAAAAAAAGACGCCGCATCCCAAGGCCAAACCCAAAAAGAAGCAGGAAACAAAAACGGAACCCGAGCCAGCCAAGAATCCGGGCACTGACACAAACAGCCTCTCGCTCCGCAAAAACTGGGGGATTGATTTCACTTTCGAATCGTTGACACACGGCTTTTACGACGTCTATGAGCCGGCCATCGTCGAGAACCAGACCAGCCTGCCACTGCCGGATGAACTGCAATGGCACAGCGCCATCGTTCTGACCAATCTCAGCCCGGCCTGGCGCACGATCTATGCGCGAGGCACGAACGCCGTCGTCGTCGAACGCCAGGTCGGACGCGGCAGCCTCGTCATCGCCACCGATTCCTATTTCCTCAGCAACGAGGCCATGTGGAAGGATCGCCACACCGACCTGTTGTCGTGGCTCATCGGCGGCAATCGAAACATCGTCTTCGACGAGTCGCATTTCGGCATCGTGGAAACGACAGGCATCGCCGGGTTGATGCGCAAGTATCGGTTGCACGGACTGGTCGGCGGCCTGCTGTTGCTCGCGGTGCTGTTCATCTGGAAAAATTCCACAAGCCTCCTGCCGCCACACGCTGACGAACGACAACGCGGCGTTCTCGCCGGCAAGGACGCCGCCGGCGGATTCGTCAATCTGCTGCGACGCAACATTTCAGACGGCGATGTGTTGAACACCTGCTTTGCCGAATGGAAAAAGGCGTGTCCTCAACCCGGCGCGAACGCCGCGGCTCGAATGGAACAGGCGCGATCAATCCTCGAGATCGAGAACAACCGACCCCGGCGGGAACGGAATCCGATTGAGGCGTACCGAAAGATTTGCTCCGCATTAAACACCAGAGCTCACGACCAAAACCCGCGAACAGATTTATGAACACAGATAAATTGAAGGAAATCCTCTCACAAGCGCGACACGAGACCGCCAAGGTCATCATCGGCCAGCACGACGTCATCGAGAAGGCGCTCATCTGCATCTTCACGGGCCAGCACGCGCTCATCGAAGGTGTTCCCGGTGTTGCCAAGACGCTGCTGGTGCGGACGCTCGCACGGGTGCTGGGCTGCGACTTTGCGCGCATCCAGTTCACACCCGACCTGATGCCCGCCGACATCACCGGCACGAACGTCTTCAACCTGCAACGCAACGAATTCTCGCTCATCAAAGGCCCGATCTTCACATCGTTTCTGCTGGCCGATGAAATCAACCGCGCTCCGGCCAAGACACAGTCCGCGCTGTTGCAGGCGATGCAGGAACGTTGCGTGACGATTGACCGCGAAACGCATGCGTTGCCGCCGAACTTCACCGTGTTCGCAACTCAGAACCCGATCGAATACGAGGGCACATATCCATTGCCGGAAGCGCAAAAGGACAGGTTCATGCTGAAGATCACCGTAAAAGCTCCCGACCGCGCCGAGGAACTCACACTCGCGCAACGCACCATGACCACTGACGCGCCGGAAACCGTGCTCGCAGCCGGCGCGGTGCAGGCCGTCATCAAGGCGGACGAACTGGCCACACTGCGCCAGCAACTTTCCGCCGTCGTCATGCGCGATGAACTGACCGCCTACGTGGTGGACATCGTCCGCGCCACACGTTCGCACGAAAGCGCTCTCGTCGGCGCCGGGCCGCGTGCGACACAGGCCTTTATCATGGCCTCACGCGCCAACGCGGCGATTTCCGGCCGCGACTTCGTGACGCCTGACGACATCAAGGCGATGGCCGTGCCCGTGCTGGAACATCGCCTGATTTTGCGTCCTGAATTTGAGATTGAAGGCCTGAGCGTGCCCGAAGTCGTTCAGCAAATACTGACGCAGATCGCGGTGCCGAGGTAAAATGACGAATGACGACATCCGAATGACGAAGGAATTTCCAATCCCGATTCCCGAAAACCGGGCCGTCACTCCGATTGAACGGCGATTTCGACATTCGCGATTCGGATTTCTTTCGTCATTCGTCATTCGTCATTCGGATTTATCAAAATGATCGTCCCGAGTTCCAGACTGCTCCTGTGGACCGCCGTTGTGGTGCTGCCGTTCGCGGTATTGATCGCGGCGGAGCCGGCGGCGGCTGCCATTGGATTTGTCTTCATCGGAGGTTTGATTGTCATCGCGATTGCGGACGCCGCTGGCGCGGGCCGCAGCCTGGCCGGCATCGGTGTGGAATTGCAGCCGGTCAATCGCATGTCAAAAGACCGCGAAGCCAGGCTGGATTTGCGGGTCCGCAATGAGCGGCGCGCGGGAAGACTGTTGCGCCTCGCGCTGCCGCTGCCACGCGAAATTCAATCGCCAGACGAGGACCAGCGCGTGGAACTGCCGGCTGGCAGCGAGTGGTCGCATTTCTCGTGGACCTGTCTCCCGTTGAAGCGCGGCAATTATCCGCTCAACACGGTGTGTGTGGAGGCCGCGTCGCCGCTGGGCTTCTGGGCTGTGCGAAAAACTTTCCCCGTGCGTTCAGAGATCCGTGTTTATCCCAATCTGATGACCGACCGGAAAAGTCTCGCGGCGTTGTTCCTCAATCGAGGCGCGTTCGGCCTGCACGCGCAACGGCAGGTCGGCAAGGGCCGCGATTTCGAGAAACTTCGCGAATACGTCCCCGGTGACGGCTTTGATGAAATCCACTGGAAAGCCACGGCTCGACGGGGACGGCCCATCACGAAGGTTTTTCAGATCGAACGCACGCAGGAGGTTTACGTCATCATTGACGCGTCGCGACTGGCGGCGCGGACGGCGGAAGGTCGAGAGTCGAGAGTCGAGAGTCGAGAGCCAGCGGGCGACGTCCAGCCCTCGACCCTCGACCCTCGACCCTCGACAACGGCTTTGGAACGTTTCGTCACCGCCGCGCTGGTTCTGGGCCTTGCGGCGGAACAACAAGGCGACCTGTTCGGACTGCTGACGTTCACGGACAAAGTGGAGAAATTTGTCCGCGCCAAAAACGGCAAGGCGCATTACAGCGTGTGCCGCGACGCGTTGTACACGTTGCAGCCGAAAATTGTGTCGCCGGATTTTGACGAGCTTTGCACGTTCATCCGTTTGCGCATGCGACGGCGCGCGTTGCTGGTGTTTCTCACGTCGCTGGACGATCCTGTGCTGGCCGAGAGTTTCGTCCGCAACATGGAATTGATCCGCCGCCAGCATGTCGTGCTGGTCAACATGCTTCAACCGCCGGGCGTGCAACCTTTGTTCACGAATCCGAACATCGCCGGAATGGACGAGTTGTACCAGCATCTCGGCGGGCATCTGCTCTGGCACAACCTGCGCGAATTGGAAAAGGTTTTACAGCGGCGCGGAGTGAATTTTTCGCTCCTCAACAACGAACGATTGAGCGCAGAACTCGTGTCGCAATACCTCAACGTCAAGCGGAGGCAACTGTTGTGAAGTTCCAACATCCAATTCCCAACATCCAGAGAAGCTCCAAGCATCAGGGTTCAGACGGTGGGGCGGATCGAACGCGCTTTCCCGTGAACCGACCGGATTCCGCGAGGTCTTGGAGTGCGCCAGCCCTCTGGTGCTTTTCGAGCGACGCAACCATTCCAAAGCGCCAGAGGCCTGGCGCACTCCAAGACGCTGTCGCGCCGGATCAAGTTCAGTGTAAGGGAAGCGCGACTTTCAGCGCGCATCCGCACAACAAGTCCAACGCGGTTGTCGTTCTGGCAATTGGAATTTGGTGCTTTTCCAATACGCATGATCATTGATCTCCAACGTTTCGTCGCAGCCGAGCGTCCGCACTGGACGCAACTCGAAACGATCCTCGACCGCGTCGAGGCCGATCCGGCGGTGCGAATGAACCTCGCGGAGTTGACCGCGTTTCACCGGCTCTACGAACGCGCCTGCGCGGACCTTGCGAAGATCACCACGTTTTCCGCCGAACCGGAGACGCGGCGTTATCTGGAAACGCTGGTGGCCCGGGCCTATGGCGAAATCCACGAAACACGCGAGCGCCGGGGACGGTTGCATCCGGTAAAGTGGTTTTTTCAGACGTTGCCGCAGACGTTCCGGCGGCATGTGCGGGCGTTCTATCTGTCCACCGCGATCATGCTGGCGGGTTGCGCGCTCGGCGGACTGGCGATCATGCTCGACCCGGAATCCAAACCGGTGCTGATGCCGTTCCCGCATCTGCTGCAAGACCCCGCCGAACGCGTCGCAAAAGAGGAAAGCGCCGAAGGCGACAGGTTGGAAGGCCACAAATCGCAATTCTCCGCGTTCCTGATGACGCACAACACGAAGGTTTCAATCTTCACTCTTGCCCTGGGAATGACGTGGGGCGTGGGCACGATTCTGGTTCTGTTCTCAAACGGCGTCATGCTCGGCGCGGTGGCGGTGGATTACGTGCTGGCCGGCCAGTCAAAATTTCTCATGGGCTGGCTGATGCCGCATGGAGTGATTGAGATTCCCGCGATACTCATCGCCGGTCAGGCCGGCCTCGTGCTGGCGTCAGCGCTGATCGGACGCGGTTCACGCGCGACGTTGACGGCGCGATTGCGAGGCGTGTCGCGCGACGTCGTCACGTTGATTTTCGGCGTGGCCATCATGCTCGTTTGGGCCGGTATCGTGGAGGCGTTCCTGTCGCAGTACCACGAGCCGGCCATTCCCTACGCCGCCAAGATCACGTTTGGTTTTCTCGAACTGGGATTGCTGGTGTTGTTCCTCGCGAAATCGGGCGTGAACAGTTCCAGGTTGAACGTTCCGGGTTCCGGGCCGGAAACGGTGGCGCTGAAACCAGGATCAACGCGCAACGCGGAACTCAGAACCCGCAACCCATGAAAACGAGCGTGCTCCAGATCAAGACCGCAGAGGGCGTTGTGTTTTCGCAACTGCTGGCCGGGCCGGTCACGCGGTTCATGGCGTGGCTGATAGACGCGATGTGCATCGGCGCGGCCCTGACGATCCTCGGCTACGTGCTGGGTTTTCTGGGATTGATCAACGCGGACATCGCGGGCGCTCTCAGCGCGCTGGCTTATTTCGTCCTGAGCATCGGTTACGGCATGGCCTTTGAATGGGCGTGGCGCGGACAGACCGTCGGCAAACGCCTGTTCCGGTTGCGAGTGGTG
>DAOLDN010000060.1:0-12064 GCA_035327385.1 Verrucomicrobiota bacterium
CACCGCAGACTGCCAGTCTGCGCTACGACTTGACTTGGCCCACACGCCAGCCCGCCTCGGAATTCGGGTTGAGACCGCACCGTTCCGGTCAGGGAATGATTTCCTTCCGGTCCTCCAGTTGCTCGGACTGCTCGTCGCGTTTCATTTCCAGAAAACGCTGCTCGGCCACGTCCAGAACGTGCAACAGGTCCGTGGCCTCCAGCAGACGCGGCGCGCTCACGTAATTGGCCCCGGCCTGATAGAGCGACGGAATGTCCGCCAGTCGCTCGGCGTGGACGACGATCTGCGCCTTCGGATTCAGGTCGCGCAACTGTCGCAGGAGTTTCATGTTGGTCGCGCCCTTGAGCAATGTGTTGGGCAGCGAACAGATGATGATCTCCGCCTCGCCCACGCCCGCGTTCAACAGCACGTCCCTCTGGGAAATGTCGCCATAAACCACGTGGACTCCCCGTTTGCGCAGCCGGTCGAAGACGTGCGGATTGAAATCCACCACCAGGATGTCCGACAACAACGCCGGTTTGAGCCGCGTGATTTCCTCCAGCAACGAACTGGCCGTCCACGAAAAACCGAGCAGACAGATGCGTTTGGTGACCTTCACCGCGCCGGGTTCGGACGCGGACTTGTCCAGGTCGGCCAATCCGAATTTCTTCAGCCACGGCCCGGTCTTGGCGAGGATGACCTCGCTTTTCATCATCGCGTAGGTGGAGTCCACGGCGAGGAAGGCGAACACGAACGCGCCGATGTTGAATACTTTTTCAGAAACATCGCCGCTGTTGCGTCCCATGGTCAGGAGCACGAGGGAAAGTTCGCTGAAATTGGAAAGGTTCACCGCCGGCAGCAGGCTCGCGCGGAAACCGAGCTTCATCCAGTGCAGCGGAAAGAAGATCGTGATCAGCCGGCTGCCGACAAGGAACATCGAGACGACCACCATCCAGAACAACAGACTCCACGTCGGCATCGGAATCATCATGCCGAGACTCACAAAGAACAGTGTCACGAAAAAGTCGCGGATGCCGGTCACTTTGGCGGCAATGTCCAGCGTGTAGGGAAACGTGGAAACCATCACGCCAGCGATGAGAGCGCCCATTTCGCGGGACAATCCCAGTTGGGACGCAAACGCCGCCATCGCAAAACACCACGCCAGCGCGCCGATCAACACCAGTTCCGGCAGGCGCGCGGCGAACCGGAAGACCGGCGGCAGAACGAAACGGCTGACGACGTATCCGACGAGTATCAACAGCACCACCTTGCCCAGCGCCAGAGCCATCGCGCCCGCGGCGGGATCGCTGAGATTGGGTTGCACCGCGAGGAACAGGATCGTCGCCAGGTCCTGCAATACCATCAATCCGATGGTGATCCTGCCCGGCAGCGTTTCCATCTCGCGTTTGTCGTAGAGCACCTTGACGATTGTGACGGTGCTGCTCATGGCGGCGGCCACGGCCAGGTACAATCCCTCCAGCCATGTTCCCGCCGGTCCGACCCATCGGAAAAACACCCAGCCCAGCAGCGTGCAGCCCATGATCTGGATGATGGCCGTCCAAGTGATGACCTTGCCCGCACGGGCCATTTTCTTGAGGTCAATTTCCAGTCCGATCATGAACAACAGCAGCACGAGGCCGATGCTGGAAATGGTGGTGATGGAATTGTTGTCCGTGACGAATTTGAGGCAGTGCGGGCCGATGAGAAAGCCCGCCGCCAGATACGCCAGCAGCAGCGGCTGTCGAAGCACCTGAAAAACCAAGGCCACCAGCCAGGCGGCGATGATGCACAGGACGATATCAATGATGATTCCACTCCCCATGACCGGGACGCAGACTAAGCAGGAGCGGGCCGGCATGAAAAGGAATTGTTTCAAAGTGAAGATGCTTCAACGTCAAGAATCTGCGTGCAGATCGGGCCGGGGATTGCTACCGTGCGCCCGAGTCAAACAACTCCTCACACATGAAATCCATTTCACAATTCCTCATCGCCATCGCCGTCGCGCTGCTGGTCTGTTCCTGCGCCAGCACAAAACTCAAGAGCACGTGGAAGTCGCCCGAATACAAAGGCGGCCCCGTGGGCAAGATCGCCGTGCTGGTGGTGGACGACCGTGGCATGGTCCGCAAAGTCCTCGAAGGTCACACGGCGGGCGTGCTCAATTCGCGCGGGCAACCGGCATTCCACGTCAATGAACTGATGTCGCTCGAAGAGATCAAGGCGGACAAGAACGCCGCCGCCGCCAAACTTCGCGCCCAGGGGGCCGAGGCCATTCTCATCCTGCAAACCGTCAGCAGCGTCACGTCGTCCAGCGGCAGAAAGACCGGTCAGAAATCCGAATCGGCAATCTATCAGTCAGGCTGGTTTGATTTTTATCTGATGGCTTACGACGACAATCTCACGCAGGTTCATGGAACGCTTTCGCAGGATCTGTTCATCCAGAGCAGTCTCTATGACTTGAACTCAGAGAAACGTCTGTGGTCGTGCGTCACTGAGACTGTGGTGAAAGAAACCTCCGACAAGCTCGAACTGACCAAACCGCTGGTCAACACCATCGTGGCCGCGATGGCGGCTGACGGCCTGATCCGTTAGAGACCCGTGGCTGCACTCGTGAGAGTGCGGCCATCTGCGAGCGTTCGGCCATCGTTGCGTGAACCCTTGTTTGTCCAAGGCCCGCCGCGTTCTCACGAACGCAGCCACGGACGCATGGTGTTCGGCCTGACATTATGATTGAACGATGTTGCGCGTGGTGTTACATCCTGAATCACATTGAACCCCGCATTGATCGCATGAAACCTCATTCCCTCCGCATTGACGGACGCCTGACAGCGGTTCTCGCCGCGATGATCGTCACTTCGGCGCAAGTTCACGCCGCCAATCATTTCGTGTCCATGACCTCAAGCTGGACTTTTGCGCCGTCGTACCTGGAAATTGACGCGGGGGATACGGTCACATGGGTGAATAACGATGATTTCGACGACCACGACGCAACGAGCACTGGCGGAGGGCCGTCTTGGAGCACTGGATTTGTCGCGCCGGAAGACAGCAGCAGTCCCATTCTCTTCGATACTCCGGGAACGTATCCTTATCGCGACAGCATTTACGGACCGCTGGGAATGGTCGGCACCATCGTGGTAAACGCCGCGCCAGTGACACCGGACCCGTCCGAATTGAGCGAACCGCAACGTCTCACGGACGGCTCATTTCGTTTCACCATTTCCGGCCTTACGCCCGGAATGGAAACCGTCATCGCCTCGTCAACAAACCTGGTGGATTGGACGACGGTTTCGACGACGTTTCCCGAAACCGCCACGTTGTCCTACACCAACCCGCCGTTGTTGGGAGCGACCGCGGAATACTTCCGCTGCTGGCAGAATCCTTGAATGTCGGTCAGCCCTGCAAACCTTCCAGCGCCGCGTTGGCGTGGGCGAGTTTTTCCTGCCAGTCCACGAGCCGTTGCTGATGTTCCGCCAGCACCTGTGGCGGGACTTTCTGCGTGAAGTTCGGGTTGGCCAGCTTTTGTTCCACCTTCACGATCTCGCCCCGGATCTTTTCCACTTCCTTCGTCAATCGCATGCGTTCAGCCGCCACGTCCACAAGTCCTTCCAACGGCAGGAACAATTCACCCAGCGGCGTGTGCGCGGTGGGCGTGCCCTTCTTGGCCGCGTAGTCCGCTGAGAGATCCAGCGCCTCGGCGTTGAGCAGAATCTTGATCACCTCCACGTCATGCGGCGTGACATGGCTCGACGGTTTGAGGATGAACTTCGCCTTCTTGCCCGCCTGAATGTTGCCGATGCGACGAAGATTGCGGCCTTGTGTGACGACCTCGTATTTCGCATCGGCCATCTCCACGTAACAATCGTCCAGTCCGTAATGGCCTTTGAAATCCTCGTCGAACGGTTTGGGCCACGGCGCGTTCATGATGGTCTTGCCACCTTGATTCTCCGGCATGTCCGTCGCGTAACCCATCCCGTGCCACAGTTCCTCCGTGATGAACGGCAGGAACGGATGGAACAACCGGATGGTATGGCTCAACACGAAATCAATCACCGCGAGCGTGTTCGCCTTGCGCTTTTCGTCCGTGCCGAAGAATACCGCCTTGCTCGCCTCCACATACCAGTCGCAATACTCGCTCCAGAAGAACCGATACAACGCCTGCACCGCCGTGCTGAAATTGTAAGTGTTCAACGCATCGCTGATCTCGCGGATCGCAGCGTCGAGCTTGAGCAGAATCCACTTGTCGTCTGAGGTGAGAAGCTTGGGATCAATCTCGCCTTGAATTGGATACTGCTCGGACGAGGCGTCCTCGCTCGCACCCGGGGCGGGTGCGCTCCCTTGCATCTGGCGGAAGCGGCACGCGTTCCAGAGCTTGTTGCAGAAGTTACGACCCAGCTCGACATCCTTCTCATCGAACAACACGTCCTGACCGAGCGGTGCACTGCGCATCGTGCCGAAGCGCAACGCATCCGCGCCGTACCGCGCGATGAGATCGAGCGGATCGGGTGAGTTGCCAAGCGTCTTCGACATCTTGCGACCCTGCTTGTCGCGGATGATGCCGGTGAAATAAACATTCCGGAACGGCAGCTCTCCCATGTATTCGTAGCCCGCCATGATCATGCGGGCGACCCAGAAGAAAATGATGTCCGGCCCGGTGACGAGGTCGGTGGTCGGGTAAAAGGCCTGGAGTGTTGGATTGTTGGAGTCTTGGGATTTGTCGCCCGTCCAACCCATCGTGGCAAACGGCCAGAGCCAGGAACTGAACCAGGTGTCGAGCACGTCGGGGTCTTGCTGCCAGCCGTGCATCTCAAAGAAATGCTGCGTGCCGTCGTGCGTGGTCGCTGCGGTGATTGATTTTCCTGTGCGATGAAAAACAACTTTGTCGCCCAAGCCGCGAAGGAGATCCTCGCTCTCACGGGCAAATTCCTCTGAAGCAAACTCCATCGTCCACACCGGAATCCGATGCCCCCACCAAAGCTGACGGCTGATGCACCAGTCCTGAATGTTCGTCAGCCAGTGATCGTAAACCTTCGCCCAGCGGTCAGGATGAAACTTCATCCGCCCCTCCGCCACGCACGCTTTGGATTCCGCCACGGCGGGATACTTCAAGAACCATTGCTCACTCAGCCTCGGCTCGATGGGCACATCCGCGCGTTGGCTGAAGCCCACGTTGTTCTCGTAGGGCTTTTCCTCAATCATTGCTCCGAGTTCCTTCAATCGCTCAACGGCTTGCGCCCGCGCCTCGAAACGGTCCAAGCCCGCGAGACTTTCGCCGGCGAGGTCGTTCATCGTGCCGTTCGGGTTCATGATGTCCACGATGGGCAGCTTGTGTCGCTGCCCGATTTCAAAGTCCGCCTTGTCGTGCGCCGGAGTCACTTTCAAAACGCCCGTGCCGAATTCAAAATCCACGTGCTCGTCGCCGATGATCGGAATGAGCCGTTTCTCGATTGGCAAATGGATCGGCAGGGGACGGATGACGTGTTTGCCGATGAGATGGGCGTAACGCGGATCTTTCGGATTCACCGCCACCGCCGTGTCGCCCGGGATGGTTTCCGGTCGCGTCGTCGCGATGGTGAGCCAGACACGCCCTTCCGAATCCACGACCGGCCCCGACACCGACGCTTTCCCCTCACCCTGACCCTCTCCCTCGGGGAGAGGGGACAGCTTTTGGGCGTCTCCAGAAATTTCTGATGCTGTCGAGCTATCGCCGGTTTCGGTCTTAGCGAGAGACGGGGCACGTTTCTCCCTCTCCCCTGGGGAGAGGGCCGGGGTGAGGGGTCTGTTCGCGAGTTTGACCGGCGTTCCATCCTGCTCCACCGCTTCCACCCGGAAGTGATACATGAAACCCTTCTGCGGTTTCATTTCCACTTCCTCGTCGGACAACGCCGTCTGCGACACTGGACACCAGTTCACCATGCGTTTGCCGCGATAGATGAGGCCCTTCTTGTAAAGCTCGACGAAGACCTTTTGCACGCAACGCGAATACTCCGGGTCCATCGTGAAACGTTCGCGGGTCCAATCGCATGAGCACCCCAGTTTCTTGAGCTGGTTGATGATGATGCCGCCGTGCTTCTCCTTCCATTGCCAGACGCGCTCCAGGAATTTCTCACGCCCAAGATCGTGTTTCGTCAGTCGTTCCTGCTTCTTCAACGCCTTTTCCACCTGCACCTGCGTGGCGATGCCCGCGTGGTCCGTGCCCGGCAGCCAGAGGACTTCCTTGCCGTCCATGCGCGCCTTGCGGCTGAGGATGTCCTGGATGGTGTTGTTGAGCACGTGCCCCATGTGGAGCATGCCCGTGACGTTCGGCGGCGGGATGACGATGGAATACGCCGGGCGCTTGTCGGTCACACGCGCCGGGTCGGCGGTGAAACAGCCGTTTTTCAGCCAGAACTCATACCATTTGTCCTCAACGGACTGCGGTTCGTATGCTTTTGGAATCTCTGCCATGATCAAAAAATTGGAGGCGTATTGAACACTGAAACGGTCTGAAAGGCGAAAACAAAATTGTCCTCCGATTCCCGCCGTCGTTGCCGGAGCGCGTGCCGCCCACGACGGAGCGCGACCGGTCGCCGGTCGCAGCGATTGAAAGGCGGGATCACCCTTGAAACTTCAAGAGGCTGTCTCCGTGTAGGCGTGCAGCGGACGGGGACCGTCCGCGCTCTGGGGCAGCAGGATGCGCCCGCGTTGCCGAAGCGATTTCCCTGCGCTTGTCATCAACTCCATTTTGCGACATCGTTGGCGCTGGATTTTGGCAGTTCGCCAGCCGTTCCCGAAAACGACACCGACATGAAAACGAAATCAGCTTTGAAACCGCTCACGCAACGCAGCGCCTGGAAATCGCTCGTCTCCCACGCCACAAAATCGCGCAAACTCCACCTGCGCGACCTGTTCGCCACCGACTCCAAGCGTGGCCAGCGAATGACCGTGGAGGCCGCAGGACTGTTTCTCGATTACTCCAAAAACCGCGTCACAGACCAGACGTTGAAACTGCTGCTGGAGCTTGCCGACGAATCCGGATTGGAGTCGCGCATCAACGCCATGTTCGGCGGCCAGAAGATCAACATCACCGAAAACCGCGCCGTGCTGCACGTCGCCCTGCGCGCGCCGCGAAACGCGAAGTTCATCGTGGACGGCAAGAACGTCGTCCCGGATGTGCATGCGGTGCTGGACAAGATGGAAGCGTTCAGCAAACGCGTCCGCAGCGGAGCATGGAAGGGGCACACCGGTAAACGCATCCGGAACATCGTCAACATCGGCATCGGCGGTTCGGACCTCGGGCCGGTGATGGCGTATGAGGCGTTGCGCCATTACAGCGACCGTTCGCTGGTGTTCCGTTACGTGTCGAACGTGGACGGAATTGATTTCGTTGAAGCCACGCGCGACCTCGATCCCGCGGAAACGTTGTTCATCGTCTCATCAAAGACTTTCACGACACAGGAAACGATGACCAACGCCCAGAGTGCGCGCGACTGGCTGCTGGCCGGTCTCGGTGGAAACAAGAAGGCTGTCGCAAAGCACTTCGTCGCCGTCTCCACCAATGCGGAAAAGGTTTCCGCGTTCGGCATAGACACGGCGAACATGTTCGGCTTCTGGGACTGGGTCGGCGGCCGTTACTCGATGGATTCGGCCATCGGACTTTCAACGATGCTGGCCATCGGACCGAAAAACTTCCGTGCGTTGCTCGATGGATTCCATGCGATGGACGAACATTTCCGCACCGCGCCATTCTCGAAGAATCTGCCGGTGTTGATGGCGTTGTTGAGCGTGTGGAACACGAATTTCCTCGGAGCGGAGACCATCGCCGTTCTGCCTTACGAGCAATATCTGAAACGGTTCCCAGCCTATCTCCAGCAACTGACGATGGAGAGCAATGGCAAATACATCACGCTCGCCGGCTCGAAGGTGAATTATCAGACCAGCCCGATCTACTGGGGCGAACCCGGCACCAACGGACAACATTCGTTCTATCAACTCATCCACCAGGGCACGCGATTGATCCCGTGCGATTTCATCGCGTTCGGCCGCGCGCTCACTCCGCTGGGCCGCCATCACGACATGCTCATGGCAAACGTCTTTGCGCAGGCCGAAGCGCTGGCGTTTGGAAAGACCGCGGCGGAAGTGAAGGCCGAGGGCACTGCGGACTGGCTCGTGCCGCATCGTGTGTTCGAGGGCAATCGTCCGTCCAACACCATTCTTGCCGACCGTTTGACGCCACGGGTACTGGGCGCGCTGGTTGCGTTGTATGAACATATCGTCTTCGTGCAGGGCGCGATCTGGAGCGTGAATCCGTTTGATCAATGGGGCGTGGAACTCGGCAAGGCGCTGGCCAATCGCATCGTTCCCGAGCTGGAAAGCAAACCCGCGCCGAAACTGTCGCACGACAGTTCGACGAATAATCTCATCCGGCGTTACCGGAAATTGACGGGCAGGAAATGAAATCCGTCCGAGACGAATGAAAATACAAATCCTGCCGGATGCTGACACTGTCGCAGCGGAGGCCGCAAAATTCATTGCCGCACAAGCGCGGTCAACTGTCGCCGCGCGCGGTCGCTTTGTGATGGCGGTGAGCGGAGGTCGCACGCCGTGGCAGATGTTGCGGGCGCTGGCTCGCGAGGAAGTCCCATGGAACGGCGTTCACATCGCACAAGTGGACGAACGCGTGGCGCCCGCCGGCCACACCGACCGCAATCTCACGCATCTTCGCGAAAGCCTTTCGCAAGCGGCGATTGATCCCGACCACGTCCACGCGATGCCCGTGGAGGAACTGGACCTGGACAAAGCCGCGGACAGTTACGCGAAGTCGCTTCAACAAATTGCCGGCGCGCCTCCGGTGCTGGACCTCGTTCACCTCGGTCTTGGCGCGGACGGTCATACGGCGTCGTTGATTCCCGGCGATCCTGTGCTGGAAGTGAGCGACCGCGACGTCGCGATGACCGGCGTGTATCAAGGGCGACGGCGCATGACGTTGACGTATCCGTTGATCAATCGCGCTGCGTGTGTGTTGTGGGTCGTAACCGGCGCGGAGAAGCGAGAAATGCTGACGCGGCTTCGCGACGGGGATGATTCGATTCCCGGCGGACGCATCAGCCGTGACGGGGTTTTGGTTCTGGCGGACAGAGCCGCAGCCGGCGAATAAATCCGGTGACTGCGACGGGTTGTCTGTGTTAAAAGGCAGCAATGCAGCACGCCATCCTTGTCGTAACGATTGGATTGTTCCTTCTCTCCGGCGTCTGTTCTCACGCGCAGACAAAACTCAAGCTCTCCGCCATCAAACCCGGAACGGAACGCGTTCAGTATATTTCCAACGGCGATTTCCAGTTTCAGGGGACGCAGGTTTCGGGCAATTATCCAACGCCCGATGGATGGAGTCGCAACGGCGACATCTTCGCCACCGCAGGTTCAAACACGGTGCCCGTCAATCTGAACGTCGTCGCGAAAGCCCAGGTCAATGGCGGCGCTCCTGTCAGCGGTTACAGCCGGCTCGTGGCGCTTGAGCCTGCGACGCAATACATCCTGAGCGCGTATCTCTGGAACATGGGCAACGCGGCCAATCGCGTGAACACGGTCATTGACTTGAACGACGCTCCCGGCGAACCGCAGATTGTTCTCACGTACACCGACGCCGACGCGGACAAGGGATATTTCGTTCATCAAAGTTTCAACACTTCCACCACGGGCACGAACATCGTCCTCCGCGCGTTCTACGACGGACTCACGGGCACGGGCGCGGCCCCGGCATATTTTCCAGTCGCGGCGCAATGGGACAACATCGCCATCACGAAGGCGGCGCAGTTCATCGCGCCGCAAGCGAGCAATTCCACGGGTACACTGCGTCCGTTGGTTACGATCACGAATCCCGCCAACGGCGCGCTGCTCTATCTTCCCAGTGGCGATTCGGCCATCAACGTCGCCGCCAGCGCCTCCGACCTCGACGGCGTTGTGACGAATGTGACCTTCTTTGCCGGCGCGAATAAAATCGGCGAACGCGCCTCAGCCCCATGGACGGTGTCGTGGAGCAATGCGCCCTCAGGCAACCACACGCTGACGGCCATCGCCCAGGACAACAACGGAGCGGACACGATTTCCGCGCCCGTGCCTGTTTCCGTCGCAAGCGCGCTGGCCGGTGGTGCGCCGCCGCGATTGAGCATCACCGGCACACAGACCAACGTGCTTCTCTCGTGGTCCGCCACCAACGTGCCGATGCTGCTTCAGGCCACGTCGAACCTCATCGCTCCCATCGCATGGCAGGACGCCACCAATGCCGTGTTCAACACGAATGATTTGAACGTCGCCTCCGTTTCCGCAGGCGGCTCGCACCAGTTCTTCCGGCTGAAATCTCAGGTGGACCCGGGCACGATGCACAACAAACTGTTGATGGGCTATCAAGGGTGGTTTGCGTGTCCGGGCGACGGTTCACCGCCGAATCGCTGGGTGCATTGGTTTCGCAACAACAATCCCGTCGTCACCAACCTCAACTTCGACATGTGGCCGGATGTCTCCGAATTCGACGCCGACGAACTGTTCGCCACCAGCCTCACGTTCTCCAACGGCGCTACGGCGAGATTGTTTTCGTCGTATCATCCCAAAACGGTCATGCGCCATTTCAGGTGGATGCGCGACCATCAACTGGACGGAGTGTTCCTCCAGCGGTTCAGCAGCGAGCTGTCCGACGCGGCGTTCTTTGCGTTGCGCAATCAGGTGACGTTGAACGTTCGCGCCGGGGCGGAAACTCACGGTCGCGCCTTCGCCATCATGTATGACATCTCCGGCACGCCGACGAACAACCTTGTGAGCGTTCTGACCAACGACTGGAACTTTCTCACGACCGTGCTGCAACTCACCAACAGCCCGTTTTATCTCCGGCACGACGGCAGGCCCGTGGTGGCAGTCTGGGGATTCGGATTTTCCGGACGACAGGACACACCGCAACAGGCGGCGCAGGTCATCGCTCACTTCAAATCATCGGGGCTGACCGTCATGGGCGGCGTGCCGACCTACTGGCGCACGTTGAACAACGACGCTCAGAGCAATCCGGGATGGAGCAACGTATTCCGCTCGTTCGACATCATCAGTCCGTGGTCCGTGGGTCGTTACGCGGACAACGCGGGCGCGGACAATTTTCGCGCGAATCTCATTGTTCCCGATCTCGCCGCCGCCACAGCCGCCGGGCGCGACTACATGCCCGTCATCTGGCCCGGCTTTTCATGGACGAACCTGAACAAAGGTCCGCTCAACCAGATTCCCCGCAACGGCGGCAATTTCTACTGGCGACAGGCTTTCAACGCCGTCCAGTCCGGCTGCACGATGATTTACGGGGCGATGTTCGACGAAGTGGACGAAGGCACGGCGATGTTCAAGACCGCTGCCACGCCTGCGGACCAGCCCGCGCAAGGAGCGTTCGTCCCTCTGAACGCGGACGGAGTCAACGTGCCCAACGACTGGTATCTCAAACTCGCGAACGAAGCCGGCAAGATGTTGCGCGGAGAGATCCCGTTGCAAAGCACGATTCCCATTTCACCGTGAACTTCCCCGGTTGATTTCCAAAGTGGGCTGTCGTGGTCTCGTTCACATCCGGCCCGTCGTCTCATTGGTGACGCTTTGGAGCTTGGAATTTGGTGGGGGGTGCTTTTACCTTTGGCGCATGGTTCACGTCGGCATTGGCTACGATGTTCATCAACTGGTCGCGGGTCGCAAACTCATCCTGGGTGGCGTTGACATTCCACACTCGAAAGGGTTGGACGGTCATTCGGACGCGGATGCGTTGATGCACGCCATTTGCGATGCGATTCTCGGCGCGTTGGGCGAGGAGGACATCGGACATTTTTTCCCGAACACGGATCCGCGTTGGAAGGGCGTGCCGAGCGCGACGTTTCTGGAGGAAGCCGCCCGCCAGGTGTTGCAGCGCAACGGACGCATCGTGAACGTGGACGCAACAGTCATCGCTCAAGCCCCGAAGATTTATCCGCACATTGCCGGCATGAAGAAATGCATCGCAGACGCGCTTGGATTGCGAGAAGCCCAGATTGGCATCAAGGCGACGACGAATGAGTACATGGGTTTTGTGGGTCGCGAAGAAGGCATCGCCGCGATG
>DAOLDN010000061.1:0-11905 GCA_035327385.1 Verrucomicrobiota bacterium
CAGTAATGGCTCATTCGACCTCCACGGTTTCCTGTTTGATTTCGTTGCGCCGGACCGGAGAGATTCTGCCGCTGACCAGACCGCGCGGGACGTTGAGGTCTTCCGGCTCGATGTCGGGAAGAATCAGCTTGCGGGTGATGGAAGTCTTTTTTTGGCCGCCGCTGCCGAGCAGGTAGCTGATGACTTCCTTGCGGATGGTTTTGAAGCGCGGGTCGTGGTTGAGCGCCTTGCGGTCGCGCGGGCGTTCGATGTCCACCTGCACGGACGGGCCGAGCGTGGCGCGGGGGCCGGCGCTCAACGGGATGATGCGGTCGGCAACGATGATGCCTTCGTCCACGTCGTTGGTGATGAGGACAACGGTTTTTTTGGACTCGGACCAGATGCGGGCGATTTCGTCCTGCAAGACGGCGCGTGTGAGGGCGTCGAGGGCGGACAGGGGTTCGTCCATGAGCAGGATTTTTGGATCCATGGCCAGGGCGCGGGCGACGCTGACGCGTTGTCTCATTCCGCCGGAAAGTTCGCGAGGTTTTTTGTCGCGGGCAGGGGTGAGGTTGACCATGGCGATGTATTTCTCGACGTGCGCACGGCGTTTGTCCGCCGGCCAGTCTGAGAACACCTCGTCCACTGCCAGCGCAATGTTCTCGTAAACGCTCAACCACGGGAGCAGGGAGTAGTTTTGGAAGACGATGGCGCGGTCGGGCGAGGGTTCGGTCACAGTTTCGCCGCGAAGCGTCGCCGTGCCCTGGTCCGGGTGCTGCAATCCGGCGATGAGCGACATGAGCGTGGTCTTGCCTGCGCCGGAGTAACCGACGATGGCCACAAACTCGCCCTCGTTGATGTGCAGGTTGATGTCGTGCAACACCTCGGCCCGCTTGGCTCCGAAGCCGTAACCTTTGCTGACCTTGTTGAGTTCGAGAAAAGCCACGGGATTTATGATTTATGATTTGGGGTTACTGCGGCGACCCGGGTGATCATTGAAGAATCCCAAAGGGATTCCGGCTCAAAGCCCAAGGTTGCGAGGAACGAGCTACCTTGGGGCAATGAATGTGAAGAGGATTCAACCCCAACGGGTTTGTGCCGCTGTTGAAACGAATTACGCTGAGGCCTGTCGCAACCCCGTTGGGGTTGAACCAATGCGGTCACCACCTCCCAGGGTAGCACGTTCCTCGCAACGCTGGGCTGGAGGTCACTATCCCGTTGGGATTGCCGGTTCACACCACCCGCACGACCTCTCGCAATCATAAATCGTAAATCGTAAATCATAAATCTCCCTACCTGATTGCCGCTCCATCAAAACTCACCGCCTTCTGCAGGACCATCATGGTGCGGTCGAGGAAGAAGCCGATGAAACCGATGGTGAAGACAGCCACCATGATTTGCGCGAGTGTCTGACTGCTGCCGTTCTGGAACATGTCCCATACGAATTTTCCGAGGCCGGGATTTTGCGCGAGCATCTCGGCGGCGATGAGCACCATCCAGCCCACGCCCAGCGAAAGTCGCAAACCCGTGAAGATGAGCGGCAGCGCGGACGGGATAACGATCTTGCGCACCTTTTTCCACCAGCCGAGCTTGAGCACGCGCGCGACGTTGAGGTAGTCGTTGTCAATGGAGGCCACACCGAGGGAGGTATTGATCAGCGCCGGCCACAGGGAACACAAGGCCACTGTGAAGGCCGAACTGATGAAGGATTTCTCGAACATGGGATCCTTTGGATTGTAGAGCGCACTGACCATGATCATCACAATGGGCAGCCACGCGAGTGGTGAAACCGGTTTGAACACCTGGATGAACGGATTCATGGCGGTGTTGAAGACCTTGCTCAAGCCGCAGAGAATTCCCAGCGGCACGGCGATCAACGCAGCGATGAGGAAGCCCGTGAACACCGTCTTCAGGCTGGTGAAAATCTGGTCAATGTAAGTGGGCTTGCCGGCGAATTTTCGTTCCTTCCATTCGCCGGTCGGGTTTTCCGCCAGAAAGGTTTTCTTGCGTTCGGCCTGGCGTCTGTAGAACTCGGATTCCTTCGCCCGTTCGGCGACGTGATCGGCCCAGAGGTTTTTCGTCTCGACCCAGACCGCCACCGGTCCGGGCAATGACCCAAAGCTGACCTTCACGTTGGCCGCCGCCCAACTCCACGCGCCCAGGAAGACCAGCACGGCCAGGAGCGGGACGCCAATGTTCAACAGAATCTGGCGAAACTGTTCGTTGGGATTGTCGCGTCTGGCCAGCCGCAGGAACGGAACGAACCAGTTCAGGCCGACGCTCTCGCAGGTTTTGATGAGTGTGCTCATTACGGTGAACGATTTGTTGCGCTAGTCCTTGAGACCGATGGGGAATTTCTTCAGGTAATCGTTGGGTTTTTTTCCGTCGTATTCGATGCCGTCAATGAATTCAGCCGTCGGCGCTTTGAAGCCGTCGGTCTTTGGCACTTCGTCAGCCTTGAGTTTACCTTCCTTGATGAGCGCCTCCGCTGCTTTCATATACGTTTCCGGCTTATAGACCTCTTTCGCCGTGGCCAGGTACCATTCGTCGGGCTTGGCTTCGGTGATCTGTCCCCAGCGGCGCATCTGCGTGAGATACCAGATGCAATCGCTGTAGTAGGGATAGGTGGCGTAGTAGCGGAAGAAGACGTTGAAGTCGGGCATGGGGCGCACGTCGCCCTTGTGGTATTCCCAGGTGCCGGTCATGGAGTTGGCGATGACTTTGACGTCCGCGCCGACGTATTCGGGTTTGGAGAGAATTTCGCAGGCTTTCTTGCGGTTTTCGGGCGAGGCGTCGAGCCATTTGCCGGCGCGGATGAGGGCTTTCACGACGGCGACGTGTGTGTTGGGGTTCTTCTTGTCCCACTCGGCGGTGACGCCGAAGACTTTCTCGGGGTTGTTCTTCCAGATTTCGTAGTCGGTGATGGGCGCGACGCCGATCCCTTTGATGACAGCCTGTTGATTCCACGGTTCACCGACGCAATAACCTTGAATCGTTCCCTGCGCGAGTGTGGCGGGCATCTGCGGCGGCGGTGTCACTGAAATCAACACATCGGCGTCTTTGGTGCCCGTGGTGTCGGTGGCAGTGTAATAACCGGGTGAGATGCCGCCCGACGCCAGCCAATAACGCAGTTCGTAGTTGTGCGTGGATACGGGAAACACCATGCCCATCTTCATCGGCGTGCCTTCGGACTTGAGTTTCTGCACGACGGGCTTGAGCAGGTCGGCCTTGAGTGGACGTTCGATGGGGTCTTTGGCCAGCGACGGGTTCATCTCCTTCATTTGTTCCCAGATGGCGTTGCCGAGGGTGATGCCATTGCCATTGAGGTCCATGCTGAAGGCGGTGATGACGTGGGCCTTGGTGCCGAAACCGATGGTGGCGGCGATGGGCTGGCCCGCGAGCATGTGAGCACCGTCGAGTTCACCGCTGATGACGCGGTCGAGGAGGATCTTCCAGTTGGACTGAGCTTCGACTGTCACGTAAAGACCCTCGTCTTCGAAGTAATTCATTTCCTTGGCGATGATGATGGGCACGCAGTCGGTGAGCTTGATAAACCCGAACTTGAGGTCGGTTTTTTCGAGATTGGCGGCCGGGGCGGTCACGGGGCTCAACGCGGTGGCGATCACCGTCACGGCGGTCAGGCCGAGGACGGTTTTGAGCAATTGGCTTGGGGTCTTAGACATGGGCGAGTTGTGGTTCCAGTGGGGTTTCATTTGTGTGGGGATTCGGGGTCGAGCTGCGAAGGCGGGCGGCCTTCTCAAAAATATCGGATCGGAAAATCCTGCGTCCGAGCTGAAAATTGATCGCGGACGGTTCCGTGCAAAGGCCGCTGGTGCGGACGTTCTGAAGAATCCAGGCGGCCTTGTCGCCGGACGGTTCGTTGGCATCGTGTCCGTGGAAAATGCAGAAATCGGAAACGGTCCGCACGCGGTCCTTCCCGAAATCCAACGGCCCGCTCAGTCCGCGACGCAAAACGGCCTCCGGCACGCCCACGTATTCGGGACGGGCCAGGATGGCGGCGGCTTCGTCGCGTCCGTCGGCGGTGTCGCAAATCTCGCACGCGTCCAGCAGCGCGGCCACCAGCGCTTCATGCTGGCCGGCGCGTTTCTCCGCGAATTCGCGGCGCGCGATCAGCACTTTCTCAGGATGGCCGGGTGCGAGTTCGGCGCTGGTGGCCACGATCCAGCCGGTGCGGGCTTCAACGGTCATTGAATTCCACGGTTCGCCGACGCAGAAACCGTCGAGATGTCCGGCTTTCAAATTGGCGTTCATTTGCGGTGGCGGTACCACGACGATGCGCACGTCGCGGTCGGGCTGGATTCCCGCCGCCGAGAGCCAGTTGCGCAGCAGAAAGTTGTGCGACGAAAAAGAATGCACGACGCCGAACGTGAACGTCTGTCTGCCGCGCGACTGGAGGATTTCCTCGCGCAATGTGGCTGCGTCGCGAACGCCGCGTCGCCACAGTTCGTTGGAGAGCGTGATGGCGTTGCCGTGGAGATTGAGCACCAGCGCGGTGACGCAATCGCACGGAATCGAGCCGAGGCCAAGGGTTGTGGCAACGGGCATTCCCGCAACGGCGTGCGCGGCGTCGAGTTCGCCGTAAATGACCTTGTCGCGGATGGTTGCCCAGCCGAGTTCGCGGCTGAGGCTGACGCGCAATCCGTATTTGCGGAACAGACCGAGTTCGTGCGCTACGACCAGCGGTGCGCAGTCCGTCAACGGCACAAAGCCCAGTCGCAACGTTTTAGTCTGCACCGTCAAATTCAATGATTGTCGAGTTTTGCTCACGGGATGGCGGTTCTGCCTACTTACGAGTCATTAAGCGGCGCATGTGCCAGAGAGGCGTGATGGCGTAATGAATGCTTCTCGGATTACCAATGGCAGCGATGAATGCCATTCATACATGAACACACCCTTCGACAGTCGGCAGGTTCGCGCGTTCTGCGTGTTGGCGCGCAATGGAAGCTTTACGCAGACGGCCAGGGAGCTTCATCTGACGCAATCGGGCATCAGCCACTCAATCAAGGCGCTGGAGCACGACGTGGGCTGTCGGCTTTTGGACAGGTTGGGCAAAAAAGTCGTGCTGACGCAGGCGGGCGAACAGTTTTTGCATCATGCGACGCGAATTCTCCAGGAGATGGAGAACGCGCGCACGTCGCTCAGTCATCTTGGCAAGTGGGGAAAGGGACGGCTGCGATTGGGCGCGAGCACCACGGCGTGCCAGCACATCATCCCGGCTGTGTTGCGGGAGTTTAAGGAAAGTTTTCCCGACTACGCCATCACGCTGGAGCCCGGCGACACGCCGGAACTGGTGCAGTCGCTGTTGCACCATCGCGTGGACCTTATCCTGTGCCTCGAACCAGGCAACGATCCGCAACTGGAGTTTCATCATTTGTTCACGGACGAATTGCAGTTCATCGTCGCCGCCATTCATCCGTGGGCAATGGCGGGTCGCGTGGAGCGCAGCGAGATTCCGCGCCAGAGTTACATTCTCTATGGCAAACGCAGCATCACGTTCCGGTTGATTCAGGAGTATTTCCGTCGCGAACAAATGGTGCTCAATACCGTGCTCGAAGTCGGCAGCATGGACGCCACCAAGGAGCTGGTGAAATTGGGCCTAGGCGCGAGCATTCTCGCCCCGTGGATCGCGCGCAAGGAACTCGAGGAAGGCTCGCTCGTCGCTCTGCCGTTGGGCCGCAGAAAACTTCAACGCCGCTGGGGCGTGCTCCACTGGCACGGCAAACGATTGAATCTGGCGGAGGAAACATTCATCGGCCTGTGTAAGGCGGCCAGCGCCGCGATGCAGACAACGGCTGTGGCGCATGCGGCGTAGGAACGCCGGTCGGAGCGCGGGGCATCTTGCCTCTCGCATCGCACAAACGGCGCTGCTAACTTTCCCGCATGTCGCGCGACGATTTGTTTGCCTCTGAATCCAAACTTCCGGCGGAAGAACCGCAGGCGGTGGAGCAGGGGACGTTGAGTCATCAACCGCTGGCAGCGCGGATGCGTCCTCGCACATTGGATGAGTTTGTCGGCCAGCAACACATTCTTGCGCCCGGCCAGCTTTTGCGTCGCGCAATCGAAGCTGACCGCATCGAGTCGCTGCTGTTCTACGGGCCGCCGGGTACGGGGAAGACGTCGCTTGCGCAAATCATCGCGCGGCAGACCAAATGCAAGTTCAAACGCCTGTCCGGCGTGGAATCCAACGTCGCCGACATGCGGCGCGTGCTTGCCTCCGCACACAACCGCCTCGAAAACGCACGCCAACGAACGATTCTGTTCGTGGACGAAATCCATCGCTTCAACAAGGCACAGCAGGACGTTTTGTTGCCCGATGTCGAGAGCGGCGTCATCCGGCTCATCGGGGCGACGACGCACAATCCGTTTTTCTTCGTCAACGCGCCGTTGGTTTCGCGTTCGCAAATCTTCGAATTGCGCCCGCTGTCGGAGGCGGATTTGTTCGACTTGATTTCGCGCGCTCTCATTGATGCCGACCGCGGCATCGGCTATCTGAAGATCAAGATTGAGAAGGAGGCCGCGCATCATCTTGCATTGCTGTCCGACGGCGATGCGCGCAAGGCGTTGAACTCGCTGGAAATCGCCGCGCTTACCACGCCGCCCGACGCTGATGGCGCCATCCGCATCACACTCCAAGTTGCCGAAGAGAGCATCCAGAAGAAGGCTGTGGTGTATGACGGAGACGGAGACGCGCATTACGACACGATTTCGGCGTTCATCAAATCCATGCGTGGCAGCGACCCCGACGCTGCGCTTTACTGGCTGGCGAAAATGATCCATGCCGGCGAAGATCCGCGTTTCATCACGCGGCGCATCATGATTTGCGCCGCTGAAGACGTTGGACTGGCCGATCCAATGGCGTTGGTGCTGGCAAATGCCGCGCATCAAGCCTCTGAATTTGTGGGCTGGCCGGAAGCGCGCATTCCGATTGCCGAGGCAACGATTTACATCGCCACTGCCAACAAGAGCAACAGCGCTTACAAGGCGATTGACGCCGCGCTGGAGGACGTTAAATCCGGCAAAACACTGCCCGTGCCCGAACATTTGCGCGATTCAAGTTACAAGAGCGCCAAGAAACTCGGCCACGGTGTCGGCTATCAATACGCGCACGAAGGCAAAGACCATTTCGTGGTGCAGGATTATCTGGGCGCGGCCAAACGCTATTACGAGCCGACCGAACAGGGCGTGGAGAAGAAGATCAAGGAACGGTTGGATAACTGGCGGAAGCAGGTTCAGGCAGGGATGCTTGGGGAATTAAAAAAGTAAAAATAGCCCGCATTTCTCTCATGCCTCCGACGTTCGCATACATACTTTGTCTGATGGCATACCTGACGATCATGCTTGCCATACTCCTGATTTCAGGTGGATTGGCATTGATTCCAGCCACGCGGTCAACCGCGTTGAAGCTGGCTTTGGCGGCTGTCTGTTCGCTTCCGGGTATGCTGGCATTACAGTTTTGTGCTGGATTCGTTGCAGGAATCGTGATTTTAGTCGCGTTTTGTGTGAATGCGATTTTCCAACCGTCCGAGCCGGTTCAAATGCTGCTTGGAGTGCATGCAGTTCTGGTGACGTTTGTCACAGTCGGTGTGGCGTCCTTGGTCGGCTGCTATTTTGGCGGGCGCATAGGTTGGGAAATCGGTGCAGGCAAACGGTTCGGGTTGGCCGTTTATATCCCATTCCGCTTACCTGGCAGGAAAGATCCATGACCAAGGTCCAGCATTACTCTTCAAGCCAGGATTGAAGGCTCATTCCTATGCAACCAAGTCTCACGGGAGCAAAGTCTGAACTAAGACAAAAGATGCGCGCGCGCCTCGCTGCGACATCGGGCGCTCATCGCACGGTGGAAGCGGCGCAGATTTGCGCACGGATGAAAGGGTCGGACGTCTGGCAGTCTGCCGGAACGGTCCTTTTATTTGTCCCGCTGTCGGATGAACCGGACGTGTGGCCGCTGCTGGAGTTCGCCTTGCATGAGCAGAAGCTGGTCGCGCTGCCATTCTATGAAGCGCAGAATGACGTTTATACAGCCAGACAAGTGACGGATTTGGTAGCGGATTTGCGGACTGGAAAGTTTGGGGTTCGCGAACCGAAGCCGGACTGTTCGGAGGTGGCTTTGAACCGGCTGGACTTGGTGCTGGTGCCTGGAGTAGCTTTTGACGCGCGATGCCGGCGACTGGGTCGGGGCAGAGGGTTTTACGACCGGTTGCTGGCTGTTGCGAGCGGCAGGAAGTGCGGGGTGGCCTTTGACGAGCAAATCGTGGCTGAAGTTCCCGCCGGGCCGCAGGACATTCACTTAAACTGCATCTTGACGCCGACGCGCTGGATCGAGACCTGAAGGCGCGCGGTTCTGAAATGACATCGGTCGAATACATCGTCGGGGCGGTCGTGTGCCTTGCGGCGGGTGCGGGAATTGGCTCAATGCTGGCCATCCGTCGTCATCGCAAAGCGCGCGAAGCCGAATCCCTCGCTTCGGCCTCCATTCTCGACGCCGCGCGTCGCGAGGCTGAATCCATCACCGCCAAATCGCAGCTTGCCGCCGCAGAGGAATCCGCCCGTTTGCGAAAGCAATTGGAGGATTCCGTCTCCGCGCGCCGCGACGAACTGTCCGGCCAGGAGCGTCGGCTCAACGAACGCGAGGCGTTGCTCAACACCCAGTTGACGCGCGTGATGGAGATGGAGAAGGAGTTGAAGCTGCAGGGCGACTTGATCGAGAAAAAGGCGTCGGCACTGGGCAACGCGCAACGCGAACTGGTCGAACTGACACGCCGCCGTCGCGAGGAATTGCAGGAGATTTCACATTTGACAGCTGCCGAGGCGCGCGCGTCCTTCTTGAAGGAGATCGAACAGGAGTCATTGAAAGACGCAGCGGATCTGTCGCGAAAGATCGTTGAAGACGCCAGGACGCGGGCCGAGGAAAAGGCGCGCAACGTGATCGCGGCGGCCATCCAACGCTACGCGGCGGAACACACGGCGGAGAACACCTCGGCGACGCTCGCCATCACCGGGGACGACATCAAGGGGCGCATCATCGGTCGCGAGGGCCGCAACATCCGTGCGTTTGAAAACGCGACGGGTGTGACCGTGTTGATTGACGACACGCCCGGCGCTGTGGTGCTGTCCGGGTTTGATCCGGTGCGCCGCGAAATCGCCCGCGAGGCGATGGCGCGATTGATCCAGGACGGTCGCATCCACCCGACGCGCATCGAGGAAGTGGTGGACAAAGTCAAATCGGAGATGGACGAAACCGTTGTGCGTCTCGGCGAGGAAGCCGTGGCAAGGACTGGGATCGCTCCAATGCACCCTGAGATCGTCAAGCTGCTGGGCAAACTGCATTTTCGGAAGAGCTTTTCCCAGAACCTGCTGGATCACTCGGTGGAAGTGGCCCAATTGTGCGGTTTGATGGCGGCAGAACTCGGACTGGATGTGAGTCTCGCCAAACGTTCCGGACTTTTGCACGACATCGGCAAGGCCGTCAGCCACGAAGTGGAAGGGCCGCACGCCGTCGTCGGGTCGGAGATGATCAAGCGTTGCGGCGAATGTGACGAGGTGGTGAACGGCGTGGGGTCGCATCACAACGACGTGCCGCCCGTCGGTCCGTGGGGCATTCTGGTCAGCGCTGCAGACGCCATCAGCGCTGCGCGACCCGGCGCGCGTTCTGAAACGATGGCCACCTATATCCGCCGAGTGGAAGACCTGGAGAAGATTGGTCTTTCGTTCCAGGGCGTTGAGAAATGTTTTGCCGTCCAGGCGGGTCGCGAATTGCGTGTGTTTGTTCAGCCGGAACGCGTCACTGATGAGCAGGCGTTCGGTCTGGCCCGCAGTATCGCCTCCAAGATCGAGAATGAATTGCAGTATCCCGGCCAGATCCGGGTGACTGTGATTCGGGAAACGCGGTGCGTGGAACTGGCGAAGTGACTTCCGGCTGTTTGGGACAAGACAAAATCGTCATCGGCCTTCCATCATGCCGCCGGGAATGGAGCCTTCCCACGATTTGGGAGCGTTCCATGGACGCACGGAGGCGTTTTCCGGTTCCTGAGTGGCACATCCGCTGAAAATGGCCAGCACCGCCAGAAGCAGTCCTGTGATGCAGAGTCTCTGTAGCGGGGAACGGTTCACGAGGCGGGATTGGCGGGAGTGACTATGTCGCCTTCCATGACATCGCCGAGTGTCCAACCGGGGATGAGGTTGGCGACGGCGCGATTCTTCTGGACTTCACGAACCCGGACCTTCGCCACCAGTTTGCCGTTGCGGCTGACAAGCAGTTCTCCGTGTTCCTGGATGCCCTGATTTTCGCCGACGTCCAGCACGACAAAGTTCCACTTGGGGTCGGAAACAACGACTGTTCCCTTCAACCCGGCGGGAAGCGCAGGGCCCTGCCAATCTTTCTCGAAAATCCGGGCTAATTCGTTGGTGGCTTTTTGCAGCGAGCGGGAGAGGATGGCTTTCTCCTCGTTGATGGCGGCAATCGTGTTTTGGAGTGTCTGCATCTCTTTGGACAAGCCAGCCAGTTGTTCCGGCTCCATACCACTGGCGCGGTAACGGGCGAGGTAGGCGCGGGCATCGTCGCGTTCCAACGTGGTCTTTTCCAGGTCGGCGGTCAGTTGCACGTTCTTTGCGGTCAATTGGGACACGGTGGCCACGGCTTGATCGCGTTCGTTGGTGGTGATGGAGAGCGTTTCCTCGGTGGCCTTGAGTTTTGCGGTAGTTTTCTCCAGTTCGCGATTGGCTTCATCGCGCTGGCCCTCGGCGGAGATGCGACCGTCGCGCTGCGTGTTGCGGTCGGCCACGAGGGTGTCCACCTTGCCCTTGATTTGGAAGAAGTTGAGTCCTGCCACTGCAAGCCCCGCAACGAGGGCGACAATCAGACTGATGCGAATCAACATAGAATATTACGATGGTTGTGACTTCTGGAGAGCAGACTAGTCAGCGGAACGATTTGTGTCAACGCCTCAGTCAGACGCAAATCGGTCGCCAACAGCCGGCAGTTTCCCGGCGTTTTCGGTCCGATTTGTTTGGATCCGGTTCATGCGGCACGCAAATCCGCCACACATTCCACGTGTTGAGTTTGGGGAAACATGTCGAGCGGAACGACTCCCGCGAGTCTGTAAACGCCCGATTCGCACAACAACTTCAAATCCCTGGCCATAGTCGCCGGATGGCACGAGACGTAGATGATCTGCGCCGGACGCTCGCGCCGCAATAAATCCAACGTTTCCGGCAGGCAACCCTTGCGCGGCGGGTCCAGCAACGCGGTCGTTGTCTCGCGCTGGAATCGTTCAATCAGCGACGGCAGCATGGCCTCGACCGTGCCCGACACAAATTCACCGTTGCGAATGTTGCGGCTCGCGGCATTGGATCGAGCCGCCTTGATCGCCTGCGCGTCGTATTCCACGCCCACAAACGATTCCACGCTGGCGGCCAGTTCAATCCCGAAGAAACCGACGCCACAATACAAGTCCGCCAGATGTCGTGAGCCGCCGGCCTTCAACATGGCCCGAACCGTCTCCACCAGCTTCGGCAACAGGAAGAAATTGTTCTGGAAAAACGAATCCGGCGGAACGGTCCAATCCTCCGGCGGAATTCGCAAAACCACTTTTATGCCGCCCTTGGGCGGCGGATTGGCGCGGACGTGGGCGATCTGTTGATTGATTGCAGGCTCGGCGATTTTACATTCCTCGATGTCCTCGACCAGGCCACCGTCCCAGCGGATGAAACCGATGTTCAGTTTTTGCTCCGGCTTGTTCCACTGGCTGCGGATCATAATGCGGTTGCGATAGCCGTAAGGCTGCGGGCATGGAACGACCGGTGCAATGCTTTCAGGTGAAATGCCGCCGATGCGTTGGAACAAATCCGAAATCTGCTTGTGCTTGAAACGCAACTGCGCCTCGTACGCCACGTGTTGATACTGGCA
>DAOLDN010000062.1:0-11791 GCA_035327385.1 Verrucomicrobiota bacterium
CATCTGCCTGATCGTTGGCTCCAATTTCCTGCTTTGAATTACCCGCTGTGGACTAAAAGTGTCGCCTGGAATCGCTGGACTCAGTACTAACGTGTACATTTCTGTGACGTCGCCAGAACTCTTGTCATGCGTGACTCGCTTCACCGGAAACAGCGTGTTCTTATCCAGCCAGAGATCGGTTTTGACCGGCTCACCTGCGCCCATGCTGAAAATCATTTCAATATGTAGTGAAGCCCTGCCCTCGACAGTCTGGTCTCCAATTAGTTTTGCCTCACTAGCCGAAAATGGCCCTGTCAAATACGGGAGCGGTTGTGAGTTGGGATTACCACCCAGCGGAAAGCCCGTCATTATCTCCGAGGCGACAATGGGCGTGACACCCGCAAGAAGAAAACGACGGATCAAAGACTTGTTGAAATCTGGCTGTATTGAGTTCCGTTCCCAACGGATTTTGTTTGGCGAAACTACCGCAAGATAATTTGTGCCGTCGGCGACGCATTCCACCTGTGAGTCGACGCCAAAAAAAGAGCCAACATTCGTGAGATAAAAACGGTTTCCAGATTGGAAAAATAACACTCCAGCCATGCCCAACTCTGGAACGGAGGCGATGTGTTCTTGAGATGCGCGATAAGTGATCTTAAAAACCCTGGATCTGACCAACGCGGCTTCCGATTGTTCCAGCAAGTTTTGCGCTGCCGCTTCTGCCCCTGATGCAGATTGGTCCAAGAAACCCAGAAAGACGGCTATCAGACAAATTTTGAGTTGGCTTCGCATCAAAAAAATATCTGCTGTTCTATTTCGGCTTTAACTGCGGGAACAGGATCACGTCGCGGATGCTTTCCTGGCCCAGCAACATCATGCAGAGACGATCAATGCCGATGCCGATGCCGCCCGCCGGGGGCATGCCGTGTTCGAGGGCGACGAGGAAATCTTCGTCCAGCTTCTGTTGCTCGCCGCCGGCTTGATGTTCCAGCGTGGCGCGTTGCTGAATGGGATCGTTCTGCTCGGTGTAGCCGGGGGAAATTTCCTGGCCGTTGATGCAGCACTCGAAGACTTCGACGGTCGTCGGGTCGTCCGGCGAAAGCTTGGCGAGCGGCACGAGTTCCTTCGGCAAATGCGTGACGAACGTGGGCTGGATAAGCGTCGGCTCGATCAGCTTTTCAAACACTGCGCCTGTGACTTCAAAGTCTTCGTATTCCTTGCCGATTTCCGCGCCCATGTCGTGAGCGCGCTGACGGCGTTCCGCAGGAGAAATCTCGAACCAATCCGCGCCGGCCTTTTCGCGAATGAGGTCTTTGTATTTCGCGCGACGCCATGGAGGTGTGAGGTTGATAATCTTGCTTTCCTTAAATTGGCAGACCGTTGCGTTTCCGGCGGCGACGAAACGGTCAGTTTCTTTCAATACTTTTTCGGTTTCCTCTTCACGATCTGCTTTCCACGAAGCGGACGCCATTCCAGAAATACCGGCAGCCAAATTAAAGCGTTCAAGCGAATCATCTGCTTGTCGCGCCAAGACTTCAACCGGTTCGATCTTTGCCCTATCACAAATCCCAACAAGCTCTTTTCTCAGCGCTTGCAGCCGCTCGACCGGTTGTTGAATGCCGCCTTGGAATCCGATTTTTGCGACGAATGCGTAGAGTTCGTCTGCCTTTTGAATCATGTGTTCGAGGGAAACGAGAAATGCTTCACGCCGATCATGCTTTATGACCAACGTCCCCAAAACCTTCTGCGCGACGTGGCAGATGAGCGATTGCACCGTCTCCATCATCGTCTCGTAATCGCCGAATGCCTGATAGGCTTCGAGCATCGTGAATTCGGGATTGTGCCGGCGCGAGAGGCCTTCGTTGCGGAAGTTCTTTCCGATCTCGAACAGCTTATCAATGCCGCCCACGAGCAGGCGCTTGTGATACAGCTCCAGCGCGATGCGCAGGTAGAATTCGCAGCCGAGTGCGTTGTGAAAGGTCTTGAACGGTTGCGCCGCCGCGCCGCCGGGAATCGCCTGCATGGCGGGCGTTTCCACTTCCACGTAACCGCGGTCGTGGAAGAAATTCCGGATTTCGCGGATGATGGCGCTTCGTTTCAGCATCACATCTTTCACATCCGGGTTTGCGATGAGGTCGAGGTAACGCTGGCGGTAGCGAATTTCCGTGTCCTCCAATCCGTGCCATTTGGCCGGCGGCGGACGCAATGCCTTGGCGAGGATGGTGAAAGATCCCAGCTTGATGCTGGGTTCGCCGGTCTTGGTGCGGAACAGTGTGCCGGTGACGCCGATGAAATCGCCGAGGTCGAGATGCGTGAAGATGTGCCATTGTTCGTCGCCCAGCGCATTCTTCTGCGCGTAAACCTGGATGCGTCCGCTTTGGTCGCGAACGTCAATGAACATGGACTTGCCCATCTCGCGATGCGCGGTGATTCGGCCTGCGACGGAGACTTTCGTGCCTTCGGGCAATGATCCGGATTCGAATCCGGAACGCGCGTCGTTGCAGGCGCGGTCAGGCGAGAACTTGTTTTTGAACGGGTCAATGCCTTTCTCGCGCAGTGCCGCGAGTTTCGTTTTGCGTTGTTCGATCAATGAATTGGTGTCGTCCATGGACATGCGGTGGAAGATGAAACAACAATCGCGCGCCAAATCCAAGTTTTGATTCAAGGGCAGGGGCGGGCGTGGAATCGTGTGTCCGGACGTTTTCGGTCGGGGCGGTGCTGAAGCTCCAAGTTCCAATCCCGCATGCGGGACTCCAGAGAAGCACCAAGCGCCAAACATCCAAGGGCATGTGCAAATCTGCCCGCCCAATTGAGCCGGATCCATACGGTAGAATTGGGACGGAACAAACGCAGAGACGCCGAGAACGCGGAGCGTCGCAGAGAATTGCTTTCCAGGATGCGATCACCAAACGGTGCGTTGTCAGTGAACAGTTTCCCTCGGCGTTTCCCGGCGGCCTTTGCGCCTCGGCGTTTCTCCGGTGGATTTCATCTGCATTGGTTCGGTTGAGAGCCGGTCCGGAAATCGCCGAGGGAATAGAGGGCGGTGTATTGGAACTTGGAACTTGGAGCTCGGAATTTCTCGCTGATTCGGTCGGTCCTGACCGCCAAAGCCATCGGCATGCCAAGTTATGGCTTGTGCGAAGGGTTGCTTGGGATAACATTTCGCCAGCAAATGGCTCAAGGTTTGCATCTATCACAACGGTTGACCCAATCGTTGGTTTTGGCGCCGCAGCTCCAGCAATCGCTGGCGTTGTTGCAGGCGCCCACCCTCGAACTGAAGGCCCTCGTCGAACAGGAATTGCAGCAGAACCCGGTTTTGGAGGAGGTTCAGGGACAGGAAATGGAACTCAAGGAGCGCGACAATCGCGACGGCGAGGACGTTGCGCCCGCCGAGGACCTTGCCGAGCCGCCGTCCGACGTCACTTACGATCCCGCCACGGAAAAGAACAGCGACGGTCCGGCGGATGATTTTCAGGCGGAGTTTGAAAAGCTTGTGCAACTCGACCAGGAATGGCGCGATCATTTTTCGCAGACGAACATTCCCAGTCGCGCCTCCGCCGAGGACGAGGAGAAACGCCAGTTCATGTTCGATTCGCTGGTCGCGGGCACGTCGCTGTCGGAATTCCTCGTCGAACAATTGCGCGAGTCGGAATTAAACGACGAGCAGCGCGCGCTGGGCGAAACACTCATCGGCAACATTGACGACTACGGTTATCTGAAGGCATCGGTGGAAGAAATTGCCGCCGCCGCCAACGTGCCGGTTGAAAAGATCGCGGAGGTGCTGGCGGTCATCCAGCAATTCGAGCCGGCGGGTGTCGGCTGCCGCGATTTGCGCGAGTGCCTGCTGTTGCAACTGGAGCGCGACGGCAAACAGGAAACACTGGAGTATCGCATCGTCCGCGATTTCATGGACGCACTGGGCAAGCGGCGCATTCCGGAGATTGCGCGTGGCACGAACCAGCCTGTGGAAACGGTGCAGGATGCGCTGGGGCGGATCGCGAGATTGGAGCCGCGTCCGGGCCGGGCTTATTTGCCGGACAACGACCAGTATGTGTTGCCGGAGGTGTTCGTTCAAAGATCGGGAGACGATTTTGTCGTCACCACAAATAACGAACAGATTCCCCATCTGCGAATCAGCAACGTCTATAAGGATTTGATGTCGCAGGGGGAGAATTCGGCGGAGGTGAAGAATTACATCCGCGAAAAGATCCGCGCCGGGAAATTTCTCATCAAGAGCCTTCACCAGCGGCAGCAGACGATAGCAAACATCGCCAAGGAAATCGTCAAGCGTCAGCGCGAATTCATGGAGAAGGGCGTGGCGCATCTCAAGCCGTTGACGATGGTGCAGGTGGCGGAAGTGGTGGGCGTTCATGAGACGACCGTCAGCCGCGCGGTGTCCGGCAAGTACATCGAAACGCCCCAGGGGACGTTCGAGATGAAGTATTTCTTTACGGCGGGACTTCAGACCGACAGCGGGGCGGGCGTTTCCAATACCAGCGTCAAGGACATGATCTCGGAAATCTTCAAGGGCGAGGACCCGTCCAGGCCGTTGTCCGATCAGGAAGTGGTGAAGATGCTAAAGGACAAGGGAATCGTCATCGCGCGCCGAACGGTTGCCAAATACCGCGGTGAGCTGAACATTCTCCCGTCGAATCTGCGCAAGGTTTATTAAGACTTGCGGTTTTGCTTCTGACGTTCCGCCAGTTCCGCCTTGGTTTCCGCCTGAAGTTCTTCCAACTGGGGTTTGAGGTCTTCCTTGTCCTCGCGGCTCATTCGGTCAATGAACAGGATGCCGTTCAAGTGATCGGCTTCATGCTGGATGGCGCGGGACAAAAGGCCGCCGGCGCGGAATTCAACGGGTTTCCCCTTTTCATTCAGTGCCTTCACGTCCACTGACTCGGGGCGCGAGATCTCGGCGTACATTTCCGGGAAACTCAGGCAACCTTCGCCGCTTTTGACGGTTTCGCCCACAAGCTTCAGTTCGGGATTGATGAGCACCATGGGCATGAAGTCGGCGACATTTCGCGGCTCGCCGTTGATCTCGATCGTGGACGGACGGTCTGTGACCGGAGTGACGTCAATGACCGTCAACTGAAGCGGTCGCGCCACCTGTTGTGCCGCAAGCCCGACTCCTTTGTTGGCGTGCATGGTTTCGAACATGTCCGCGACGAGCTTTTTGATTTCGGGCGTGACGGTTTCGATGCGCTCGCCCTTTTTACGAAGCGTCGGATGGCCGTATTTGACAATTTCCAGGATCATTTTCTTGCCACTGGTCACGGGTCGCTGATCACGATTTTGAGGGCCAGTTGTTGAGCAGTTCAACGAGGTCCGGGATCTGTGGACTTCTGGCTGTGCGAACATAAAAGCCGCTGGTGGCGACGCCGGTGAGCACGCTGCCGGCGTTGTCCAATTCGAGCAATTTGCCGAGGCAGAAGCCGGCGTTGAAATGGTCGCCGGCACCGGTGGTGATCATGGGCCTGGGTGTGAACGGGCCTTCCACGATGGCTTCGTCGTCCTTGCTGGCGGCTAGCGCGAAGGAGACGGGGTGGACGACAACGGTGTTGACGTTGAGGGCCTGACGGATGGCTGCGGCCAGTGACAGGAGTTTTTCTGGAGTAGGCGCGTCCGAGTCCAAATCCAGCACCTGTGCGATCTCGTGCGATTCCTTTTCATTCAATCCGAGGATGACGTCGAAATGCTTCTCGAATTCGGAAATGAGTTTCAGAGCGGCGCGGATGTCGTCGGGTGTGCGTTTTTCGGGGTCGGCCAGGTCGAAGAACAATTTCCGGCGCGGCCCGGTCAGGGCGGGGCAGATGTCCTTGAGGATGACCGACCAGATGTCGTTCATGGCATTGAACATCGTCCAGTTGAGGAAGGCCGCGAAGTCGGACGCGTTGAGTCTTGCGGCGAGGTTGTCGCCGCCGAAACGTTGCGCGATCAATTGCCAGTCAAACTGGTTTAGGATTTCGATCTTGCCGAGCATGATCTTGCCGTCCTCGAATTCGATGGCGTCGGTGAATCCGGGGTCGAGGATGGAATGGGTTTCGGCGCGTGTGGCGAATTCAGCGAACGCGGGATGCACCCGCGGATGGCCGAGCGTTCCGAGGTAACAGACGTTGAGGCCGAAGCTGGCCATGGCGTTGGCCATGATGGGGCCGTTGCCTCCGAGCTTGATGCGCTGGCTGACGAGTTCGATGTTGGTGCTTTTGCCCGCGGCTGCGGCGATGCGGGACGCAAAACGTTGAATGGTCGGCAGCCGCTCGTAGTGGTCGGCGGCGGTGCGCTTGTCCACGGCGTGGAGGATGTTGTCCACGAAACCGTCGAAGCCCATGAACGTTTTGAGCGTGTGGGCCTTTTCGGCTGAAGCCGACAATCGCGTCGCGGTGACGGCTCGCAGTTCGGGTGTGTTCATAGTACGAGGGATGAGTAGCGTGATGTTGAAAAACGGATGGTCACTCGGTGCTGACGCCGAGGATTTGCAGAACTCGCGAAAGGTCGTCGTCGTTGTAGAATGCGATTTCCAGAGCGCCCCTGCCTTGTTTGTAGCGCAGTTGCACCTTCGTTCCCAATCGCTCGCGGAGTTTGTTTTCCAGGTCGGCGACGTGCGCGTCCTGTGTCAGCGGGATGACGACGCCGGGCTTGGGCGAACGCGGTTCGCGGGATTGGAGTTTGGCGACCAGTCCCTCGGTCTGGCGGACGTTGAGGGCTTCCTTGATGATGCGTTCGGCGGCCAGTTGTTGTTGTTTGTCGTCAGCGAGAGCGAGGATGACCTTGGCGTGGCCGACGGACAGGCGCGCGTCGCGGATGTAACCCTGGACGACGGACGGCAGCTTGAGGAGGCGCAGGGCGTTGGCGACGACGGCGCGGCTTTTGCCGACCTTGGTGGAAACTTCCTCCTGCGTGAGTTGAAACTGGCTGACGAGCTGGGAGTAACCCTGGGCCTCCTCGATGGGATTGAGGTTTTCGCGCTGGAGGTTTTCGATGAGCGCCATCTCCAGCACGGAGCGGTCGTCGGCGTCGCGGACGATGACCGGCGCTTCGGTCAGGCCAGCCAGTTGGGCCGCGCGCCAGCGGCGTTCGCCGGCGATGAGTTCAAAGAACTGGCCGTTTTGCCGGACGATCAGCGGTTGGACGATGCCTTGTTCCTTGATGGAATCGGCCAGTTCTTTGAGAGCTTCCGGTTGAAAATCCTTTCGCGGTTGCAGGGTGCTGGGCTGGATTTGGGTCAATGGCACGCGGCGCACGGCATCGTGCGTCGCAACAGGAGCGGGCGTCGTCGCGGCGACGGGCGGCGTCGCGATTGTTGGCTGACTGACTGGGGCGGGTGTTGGGACTGGAGCGGGCTTGCCGAGGACTGGAGTGCCTCCAAGCAAAGCGCCCAGACCGCGACCCAAAGCTGGTTTTGCCATGCGGTCAGAGTGTCGAAGGGCGCAGAGGTTGTCAATTCGCCCGACGCAGAGCCGGTGCTGGAACTGGTGGTCTCGAAGCGCTGGTCTTCGACCCGGAGTGTCTGCGGAAGTTTTGTTCATCCGCACCCGCTTGGATCGGTCTGAATGACCGTGTCAGGCTGCCGGTGCGGCGCTTTTGCGACGGACGGTGAGGAAGGAAATGTATTCGGCGAGGCGTTCGCGCATTTCCTTGCGGGGAACGATGGCGTCAATGAGGCCGTGTTCGACGAGGAATTCGGCGGTCTGAAATCCGGGCGGCAGTTCGGCTTGTGTGGTGTCCTTGATGACGCGCGGGCCCGCGAATCCGATCATGGCGCCCGGTTCGGCGATGATGAGGTCGCCGAGGCTTGCGTAACTGGCCATGACACCAGCAGTCGTCGGGTGGGTGAGAACGCTGATGTACGGCAGTCGGGCTTTTGCGTGATAGGCAAGCGCGGCGGAGGTCTTCGCCATCTGCATGAGGCTGAACATGCCCTCGTACATTCGCGCGCCGCCACTGGTGGAAATGATGATGACGGGAAGGTTTTTCTCAGTGGCCTTCTCGATCATGCGAGTGAGCTTTTCGCCAACGACCGAGCCCATGGAGCCGCCGAGGAAACTGAAGTCCATGACGCCCAGCGCCACGCGATGACCTTCTATTTTTCCGACTCCCGTGATGACTGCGTCCTTGAGTCCCGTGGATTTTTGGTAGGACTCGAGTTTTGAGGTGTAAGTGGCGACTCCGGTGAAGTTGAGCACGTCCTGGCTGATCATGCCGGCGTCCATCTCTTCGAAGGAACAGGTTTCCACCAGTGAATGGATTCGTTCCCGGGCACTGATGGGAAAATGATAATGGCACTTGGTGCAGACCTTGAGGTTTTCGTCCAGTTCCTTGTCGAAGACCATCGTGGCGCAGCGGGGGCATTTGGCCCAGAGACCTTCGGGGATTTCGCGCTTTTTGGATTTGCCACCGCCCAGTTTGGGTTTCTTAACGAACGCGGTGCCGCCGGTGGGTGGAGGGGGTGTGAGCGCCGGTTCTGTCGGGTCCGGGACCGACGGCATCTTGGTGACGGTGGTGGCCATTTTAGGTTGTGGAATGAGGCCGGCAACGAGGGCGTTTGGAGTGCCAGGTTTCGCTGCGGCTTGGTGACTTGTGACGGTGTTCATTGGTCCAAATCGCACGCATAGTATTCAAAGTCCGCGAGCGACTGTCCAGACGCAAACTTCCCCCGATCCTGCCTTGCGCAACAGCCGCGCACAGGCGTTGGTGGTGGCGCCGGTCGTAAAAACATCGTCCACCAGTATGATGCGTGCGCCGTTGAGTCGCAGATGCTTGCGGCTGACAAACGCGGATCGGACATTGTCCGCCCGGGCTTCGCGACTGAGCTGTGTCTGGGTGCGAGTAGGCACGGCGCGAAAAATGAGTTCCTCGTTGATGGGGATGCCAGTGGCGCGATGCAGATGTCGGGCAAGGCGCGCGGCCTGGTTGAATTCCCGTTCGCGCCGTTTGGCAGGGTGCAGTGGAACGGGCACGATGAAATCCCAGTCCTCACCCTTCAATTCCTGCAACGCCTGTCTCAGGAAGATATCCGCCAGAAACGGTTCAAACCAGAGCGCCCGCTGATATTTGTAGCGGTGAATGACCTCCAAGATCATCGCGCCTGCCGCCACAGCCGACCGTGCGGAACGAAAGTGCAGTTCCATGTCCCGGCAATTGGAACACTCGAAAGGCGTCGTCAACGCCCCGTCAAACGGCAGCCCGCACCGCTCGCAAAACGGCGGCTTGATGAACCGCACCTGCGTCCAGCAACGTGAACATACGTAGCCTTCCGCCGCCGATGCGCGTCTCGCCCCGCAAAGTTGACACGCTGGCGGATAGAGCAGTGCCAGCGCCGCGTCCAGCCATGTGCGGACGGATCCGGGTGTTGCGGCGGCGAGGTTCATTGTTTTTGCGGGTTGTGACGGAAACCCGGCAGCCAGCCTTTCCACGCCGCAGCCAGGAGCGTACTGAGAAAGAGGACGGCGAGCCAGCCGTCAATCATCCTGCCGCTGCCCCACACCCACTCGGTCGTCTCCGGGATGGACTTCGTGATGCGCCGGTAAGCCAGCAGCCAGAACACCCAGCCCGCGTGAATTCCGATGGAACACCAGAGGTTGCCCGTGCGCTGAAACGCCAGCGCCAGCAGTCCGCCCGCAACGGTCAGATTCACAAATCGCGGAATCAGACGACTCCACTCCGCGTCGCCCCCGAAGATTCGCGGCAGCAACTCCAATCCGGACAACCACGTGACTGTGCCCGAAAAATCCGCGTCCTCGATGAAATGCGTTGCCGAATAAATCATGCTGCTGACCACCAGTGCCACAGGCCACTTCAGCACGCGTCGAAGCCCCCCGAAAATGCCGCCGCGGAACAGCAGTTCCTCAATCACCGCCACGCCTGCGGCCGTCAACGAGGCGCTCCACAGCGTTGAAAAAAACCTCGAAACGGTCAGGCTCGTGCTGAATTGCCTTGCGCCAAACAGCATCGCCGCCACCGCCAGCACCGCCAATGATCCCAGCCCGAAGGCGAGTCCGAAGATCAGTTGCCTGCTGTGTCCCGCCGGATGGACCAGACCCGTCTCGCGCAGTGACGTGACGCCGAGCGCCTTGAGCAACGGCCACAATGCCGCCAGTGCCACCATCATCATGGTGGTGGTGAGGAAACGCGCGAACGGACTGCTGGCAAGTTCCGGGAATTGGTCCGAAAACGATTGAATCAACCAGTAATTCCACGGCGCAAGCAGCGCGCCGCCCACAAACACAGCCACCACATAAATGCCCAACGCTCTCAAGGGTCGCATCGGCGCGACGATAGAGAAGCCCCCGTTTCAAGCCAAGAGCATTTGCCCTCAAACCGTCGCGGCGTTTCACCGTTGACGGCCTTCACCGGCAACTGGCGCGATGACGTCAAGAGACTTGTTTGCGCAGGTGGGTGGTGTCGGTCACCGTCTGCGGCGGCTGTACGCGGTCCAGCGCAATTCTTACGGCCCTCGCGAGCGTGGTGCGCGTGTAAGGTTTCTGGAGGAAATGCGCGTGCGTGCGTTCCAGATACTCGGTGTTCACGTCGTCCATCGTATAGCCGCTGGTGAACACCACCTTGAGGTCGGGTTGGGATTCGCGAATGGATTCGGCCAGTTCCACGCCGGAGACGCCTTCGGGCATGACGATGTCCGTGACCAGAAGGTTAATTTCGCTGGCGCGTTGTCGCCACAACTCCAGCGCCTCCTTGCCGCTGCCCGCTTCCAGGATGGAATAGCCACATTCCTTGAGAATCATGTTGGCCATCTCCCGCAGCACGGGTTCGTCCTCGACGATGAGGATCGTTTCATCCCCGCCGCGCACGAACGCGGCCGGGTCGCTGTCCAACTTGCCTGCGGAGGCCTTCTCTTGAATGGCGGGCAGGAAAACCGTGAAGCGGCTGCCCTTGCCCGGCGCGCTGGAAACCTCGATCCAGCCTCCGTGCTGTTTTACGATTCCATAAACCGTGGCCAAGCCTAGGCCGGTGCCTTTGCCGACATCCTTGGTGGTGAAGAACGGCTCGAAAATGCGGCTCACCGTGGCGGTGTCCATGCCGGTGCCGGTGTCTTCAACGCGGAGGCAGACGAAATGTCCAATGCGGGCCTCCGGATGACCCTGGGCGTAGTCCTCGTCCACAGTCACCGGTCCCAGGCTGACGGTCAGGCGACCGCCCTTGGGCATGGCGTCGCGGGCGTTGACGCAAAGGTTCATGATGACCTGTTCGAGCATGCCACTGTCTCCCTTGATGGCGGGCAGATCCTGCGGGGGGGTGAAATCAAGCGTGACGGTTTCGCCCAGCAGGCGCTTGAGCATCTTGGTCATGTTGCCCAGCACCTGGCGGAGGTCCAGCGGTCCCAACTGCATGACGTTGCGCCGGCTGAACATGAGCAACTGACGGGTCAGCGCCGCCGCGCGTTCGGCGGCGAAATAAATCGCCTGGGCGGACTCCAGTTTGTCCGGTATGCCCGCAGCCTTGGCCATCAGCAGACCCGCGTGGCCCTGAATGATGGTGAGCATGTTGTTGAAATCGTGGGCCACGCCCGCCGCAAGCTGGCCCACGGATTCCATCTTTTGCGATTGCCGCAGTTGAGCCTCCAGGTTCAAGCGGTCGGTGATGTCCTCCACGTAACAATGCACCACACCACTGAGGTCCACTGGATGGAACGACCAATTCAACGTCCGTTGCGCCACCTTCGTTTCCATCTGCGGGTGACTGTTCCCGGACGCGAGACAGCGGCCGATGATCTCCGTGACGCGCTCCGGCAGCACGTCGCGCGGATGATCCTTGCCCACGGAAAATGCCAGCTTGAGCGCGGCGTCATTGAAAT
>DAOLDN010000063.1:0-11591 GCA_035327385.1 Verrucomicrobiota bacterium
CGGCGGGTTGCGATCACGCAGTCGCCCAGCAGGCGGAGACTGTGGCGGCATGTTCTCGCCCGCAGAGCGCGCGGGCCGCAATCGCGGTTGTGGTGGCGGCGGCGCATCTTCCGGCGCGTTGGCGGACCGGGCCAGTTGCCTGCCATCCATTCCGAAGATGAAGTAATAAAAACCGTCCGCGTCCGTCTCGTCGAACAACGCCTCGGGCAGTTGCGGCATGCGAAATTCACCGGGCGGCGGAAATGGCCGGCCTGGGTCGTCCGGAATCTGCCGTGCCGACGGCGGCAGGCCGCGTTCGTCCTCGGGCAACAACCGGCCCTCGCGACCGCGGCCTTGAGGCGAGCGGATGGAATTTGCCACGAAGCCAACGCGCTGTTGCAATTCAGAATCTATGCGTCGCAGATGGCGTCCGCGCTCCAGTTGGAACGCCGTGAATCCGAATCCCGCCAGCACGACCACAAGGATGAGGCCGTACCAGAGTTGCAACCGCCATTTGATTGAGTTGAAGATCATGTTGCCCGCCCTCACCCTGACCCTCTCCCCCGAGGAGAGGGAACAGCAATCGTAGGTTCAATTTTTTCGGACGACCATTTCGCGAATCCGCACTCACGATTCGGGAGTGAGACGGAAAACGATTCTCCCTCTCCCGTCAGACGGGAGAGGGCCGGGGTGAGGGTAAAATGGATTGCCGGTTTCATTCGATGCAATAGCCGTGACCCCGGCGCGTGGTGATGAATTCCGAGCCGAGTTTCTTGCGCACGTTGGAGACGTGAACATCCAGCAGGTTCGACAACGTGGCGTCGTTCTCGTCGAAGAGATGTTCGTAAAGTTCCGTTCGTGTGACGACTTTGCCACGATGCAGCGCCATGAACTCCACCAGCGCATATTCGCGTGCGGTGAGTTCCACGGATGTGCCATCGCGTTTCACGTTTCGCGCCGCCGTATCAATCGCCACGTCGCCGACCTCGATCACGTTGGTCGTCTTGTTCGCGCTGCGCCGGATGAGCGCCCGCAATCGCGCGAACAGTTCCTCCAGATCAAACGGCTTCACGACATAATCATCCGCGCCTGTGTCCAGTCCGCGAACACGGTCGCGCGACTGGTCACGGGCCGTGAGCATCAGCACCGGAGTCTTTTTGGTCTTGCGAAGGCGTTTGAGGATTTCCCAGCCATCCAGTTTGGGCAGCATCACGTCCAACACCACGGCGTCGTAATCGCACCCATCCGCCTTGAACAAGCCGTCCTCGCCGTCGCCCGCCGTGTCCACGGCGTAACCTTCCTCGCGCAACGCCTGTGCAAGGCTGCGAAGCAGGTCCGGTTCGTCTTCGACAATCAGGATTCTCACGTTGAGTCGCGGCTGGTTTAACAGGATTCGCCGTCGTAGTCACTCTCGCAGGCTCAACCTTAAGCGCACGTGAAGAGCGCCGGCCTCCAGCGATCTCCTCAAAAGAAATATGTTCTTGCCATTGGCCGTTCCATGCAAAGACTGGCCGCAATTTGCACGATATAAACAAATGAACCTGCTTGTCACCGGCATCTGTGGTTTTGTTGGCAGCGCGCTGGCGCGGGCGTTGCTGGCTTCCACCGAGAATCTGCGCATCACGGGCGTGGACAATTTTGTGCGGCCCGGCAGCGAGTTGAACCGCCGCGAACTGGCGCGGCTGGGTGTGAAAGTCGTTCACGGCGACCTTCGCAGCAGTTCGGACCTGGAAACCTTGCCGGCGGCGGACTGGGTGATTGATGCCGCCGCCAATCCCAGCGTCCTGGCCGGTGTGGACGGCAGGACGAGCAGCCGCCAGTTGGTGGAACACAATCTTTGGGGGACCGTCAACGCGCTTGAATACTGCAAGACGCATCGCGCGGGATTGATTTTATTGAGCACGAGCCGCGTGTACTCGATCAAGCCGCTGGCCGAACTGCCGGTGGAAGTGCATCAGAAGGCGTATCGTCCACGCGCGGGCGCAGAGTTGCCGATGGGTCTGACTGCCGCAGGAGTGTCGGAAGAATTTCCGACCGCGCCACCGGTGTCTCTGTACGGAAGCACAAAACTGGCCTCGGAATCGCTCGCGCTGGAATACGGCGAGACGTTCGGATTCCCGGTCTGGATCAACCGTTGCGGCGTGCTGGCGGGAGCGGGACAGTTCGGCAAGCCGGATCAGGGCATTTTCTCCTACTGGATCAATGCGCACCTGCGGCGACGAACGTTGAGATACATCGGTTTCGACGGTGGCGGCTTCCAGGTGAGGGACTGCCTGCATCCTCGCGATTTGGCCGCATTGCTGACATTGCAAATGAAGGGCGGTTCAGGCACGCAGGCGCGCATCCAAAATGTGAGCGGCGGCGCGGCCAACAGCATGTCGCTGGCGCAACTGACCGATTGGTGCGACACGCGGTTTGGCGCGCACAAGGTTCAGTCCGACCCGAAGCCGCGACCGTTTGATATTCCGTGGATGGTTCTGAATTCGACTCTTGCGGAGGGTCAATGGCCGTGGAAACCGGCGTGCAGGCTGGAGAACATCCTCGACGAAATCGCGCTGCACGCGGAAAAAAATCCCAACTGGCTCGAACTGTCGGAAGCATGAAGAAACAACATCCCATACGATTTCAGCCTTCAACTGGCAGTCTTGCTGTCCGTGCCCGGCAGTGAAAACGAGAATCCCACCGTCAGGCAGGAATGGTCGGTGACCGAAACAACCGATGAAACTCCCGCAGATATCCAACGTCATCAAAATCCGGCTGATCGGATTGTTTGTCGCCCTGTCGTTGTCGGTGACCTATTATTACCTGGTCGCGCCCTGGGCACTGGGCATTCCCGGCAATTCGACGAATCTCTGGGTGTTTTCTGCGATGTCAAAACCCAGTTATCACCCGGAGGTTCTCGGTGTATGGCGGCCACGCGTTGCGGGTCTGTGGATCGCAGGCCGGATGATGGACGGCATCGTGAAGGAAGGCTACATCAACGCGGAGGACTACCAGCAACAGAAGATCGTCCTGTTGCGAGCGCCGACCCAGGACAACCAGGGGGCGTATGGACAGTACATGGAAGTCGAGGATTACCGGCGGGTTTTTGCGTTATACCAGGCGTGCTGGATGTTTCTTTTTTTTGGCATGCTGGTGTTCCTGTTGAAGGAGCCGGTATTCACGATACTCGGCATCTTCGCGGGAATGCTTTACATCTTCACGCCCCTGGCGGCGCATTATTTTTACCCCTGGGATCTGCCGTCAGTAACTGCGTTCACGTTGAGCATTCTGCTGTGGCAAAGGAAGCGATACAACCTGATGCTGGCCGTAATATTCTTCGGTTACGCTTTCAAGGAAACGGTGGCCGTAACGGCGCTGCTTTACTTTTTTACGGAGATGCCGATCCGCAAACGCGTGTTGTATTTTGTGGCCGCCGCCGTTTCCACGACGGTTCTGAAACTGGCCATCATGAAAGGCCTTTACGGCGTGTGGAAACTCGGCACACAGGACGTGGTGCTGTCCGACGGCAACATCTTGTTTTTCGTCAACATAGGACGACTGTTTGCGCCGACATGGAACAGCGTGTGGTTCGTCAACGCCGGCACCCTGCTGGTCGCGTTGCTTCTGCCGGCACGAAACCGGACCGACTGGGGGATCAAGATCGTACTGCTGGCGTTTTGCGGAGGTCAAATGGTGTCAGGCGGCATCACGGAATTCCGCATCTGGTTGGAGGTGTTGCCGATCTCTCTGATCTTGTTGAGGGACTACCTGAAAACATTGTCACCGATCGGTCCGGAACTGGGAAACAAGGCGACATCCTCCGCGAAGCCACAAGCCCTCAAGTGACGAAAATAAACCTTCGCAAGCTACCTGTCCTCGCTGTGAGATAATGACAAAAGATCACTTCAACGTTTTGAAATGAACAGTACGCTGAAACTGGCTCGTGAACTCTTTCGCAACGGATTCGACCCGACATCCATTGTCACCTACCTTGAATTGCGTCGCGCGCTCAAGGGGTGCGATTCGGTATTAGATGTGGGTTGCGGCCCGGCTTCTGCGGTGAGGCACTTTGGTTTCAAGCATCTGACAGGACTCGAATTCTTTCTTCCAGACCTTGAAAAGGCCCTCTATAACAGGACGCACCATGAATTCATTCATGGTGACGTGCGGAATCTGGATCGTCTCCTGCCGGGCAAACAGGTGGACGCATCCGTCGCGCTGGATGTCATCGAGCACTTGAAAAAAGAGGAGGGGCACAAATTCATCAAGGATCTGGAGCGTATTTCGACCAAGAGGATCGCGTTGCTCACGCCCAATGGTTTTCTTCCCCAAGGCAACGCCGAACGGGGCGATTTGCAGGCGCACTATTCAGGCTGGAGCGCGGACGAAATGAAATCCTTGGGGTTTGATGTCACGGGAATCCTTGGCCCAAAGCGAATGCGGGGCGAGTATCACAGACTCAAATGGAAACCGAAATTTCTCTGGGGAATCGTCTCTCTCGTGGCGCACTTTGTTTGGACCCGGTGGAGGCCGTCGAGCGCGGCAGCCATTCTGTGCGTGAAAACACTCAAAGGTTGACATCGGCATTCTACTGCACGCCACCGAGAAGCTGCTGGATTTGGCCTGAGGAATCCATTAAACACGCGTTCGCATGAATGATATTTCCACGACCGCTCCGCGTCAGGGAACAAAAACGTGGGTGACGTTTCTTGTGAGTGCTGTCTGTCTGACCGCTTGTCTGGCGCTGCTTTTTGGCAGGAGTTTCAAACCGGACTACGTCGCTTTTTCGAACGACGGCCCCTTGGGGATTCAAAACTCGTCATCCTTTACGATGCCCGACGGTTTTGGAGGAGTGTGGCTGGACTTGTACTGGATCGGCTCTAACGGCGGGTATGCACAGGCTAGTCCCACCTATGCGATGCTCACATTTCTTGGGCCCATCGGCTATGCAAAATTCTACGAGCCGCTCTCGTTGCTGATTCTGGGACTGTGTGCCTGGGCCTTTTTCCGTTCCATCGGACTGAAACCAGTGTTTTGCACGCTGGGTGCGATTGCCGCCGCGTTGAATTCCAATTTCTTCTCAAACACCTGCTGGGGACTCGGCTCGCGGGCATTGACCCTGTCATTCATTTTTCTTGCGTTGGCCGCCTTGAACGCGCGGCGCATTGGTAAACCCTGGCTCAACGCCATCCTCGCCGGGCTCGCGGTCGGAATGGCAGTTGTTGAAGGCGCGGACAACGGGGTCATCTTCAGCCTTTTTGTCGCGGCATTCGTCGTCTTCCAGTCGTTCGTGGTCGGAAGCTCCTTCACGAATCGCATCACTCGAAGCCTGCGGCTCGTTTTGGTCGCCGGATTCGCTTTGTTTATCGCTGTGCAATCGCTGATAACCCTGTTCGGCTTCGCCAGCGCGGGAGCCGTGAAGACGGACGCAGATCCGAACGAGAAGGAGAGAAAATGGATCTTCGCCACGCAATGGAGTCTGCCACCAGCGGAGACCTTGCGCGTCATCATCCCCGGGCTGTATGGCTACCGCATGGATGCTCCGGATGGCGGCACTGAAAAGGTTTACTGGGGTCGCGTCGGCGAATACGCGCCAAACCCCGAAGTCGCGCGACGTTTTTCAGGCTCCGGCGAATATGCGGGATTGCTCGTCGTGCTATTGGCGCTGTGGGCCGTGGCGGCATCCTTCTCACGGTCGGTCAACAATGTTTATTCGCCAAACGAACGAAAATTCATCTGGTTCTGGGCGTCGGCGGTCCTGATATCCGTGGTGTTGTCGTGGGGACGCTTTGCGCCCTTCTACCAATTCGTCTATGCGCTGCCTTACTTTTCGAGCATCCGCAATCCGATGAAGTTCATGCACCCCGCCCACATGGGACTGATGATCCTTTTCGGCTACGGATTGCTGGGGCTTGCCCGTCGCTATCTTGAGAGCAGCGCAACTCCACTTTCAATTGGCTCGCAATTGAAATCCTGGTGGAGTAAAGCCGTGAAGTTCGAGAAGGGCTGGACGTGGACGCTCGCCGGTGTCACCGCCTTCAGCACCGTGGCCTGGCTCTTCTACAACGCATCCACGGCAAACCTCACCAAGCATCTGATGGCGTCCGGCTATCCCGAGGAATCGCACGCTGAAAAGATCGCCCAATACAGCGCTCACGAAGTCGGACTTTACGCGTTCTGGCTCGTGATTTGCGGCGTCACACTCCTGCTGGTCATGGGCGGAGTGTTCGGAGGCAAACGCGCGCGCTGGGCCGCCGTATTGCTGGGGTTGATCCTGATCGTTGACCTCGGCAGGGCCAATCTCCCGTGGATCGTCCACTGGAATTACAAACACAAATACGCCACCAATCCCATCGTGGACATCCTTCGCGACAAGCCCTACAACAACCGCGTCGTCGCTCCACCATTCCTGATGGACTCCCGCGCCGCGTCCTCGCTCGGCGGTTACAACCAACACTTCCCGTCCCTCTATGGCATCGAATGGGTCCAACACCATTTCCCGTATTACAACATCCAGTCCCTCGACGTTGCACAAGACCCGCGTCCGCCCGCCGACAAGGAGGCTTACATGCGCACCATGCGCGACCCCGCCCGCTACTGGCAACTGACCAACACCCGCTATATCCTCGGTATGACTGGATTCCTCGACGCCCTCAACCAGCAACTTGACAAAGGCCAGAACCGATTCCACATCGCCACCACGTTCGTCGTCGAACCCAAACCCGGCGTCCAGCCCCGCAAACCGGAGGACCTCACCGCCGTCGCCGCCGCCAACGGACCGTGGGCGCTGTTTGAATTCACCGGCGCTCTGCCACGCACAAAACTCTACTCCCAATGGCAGGTGTCCACTAACGACGACGACACTCTCAAATCACTCAGCGACCCCGCCTTCGATCCGTGGGCCAAAGTGATCGTCTCCGATGCCATCGCCGCAGCAGCCGACCAAACAAATGCGCAAACCGGCTCGGCGGAAATCGTCAATTACAAACCCCAACGCATCGAGATCCGCGCCGCCGCCAACGCCCCCTCCGTGCTGCTGCTCAACGACCGCTACGACACCGACTGGCGCGTCTCCGTGGACGGCAAACCCGCCACACTGCTTCGCTGCAATTACATCATGCGCGGCGTGCAACTCGAGCCCGGCGAACACACCGTGGTCTTCACATTTGAGCCGTCCTTGAAGGGATTGAAAATCAGCCTCGTCGCCATCGCGCTCGGCTTCGTGTTGTGCGCACTGCTGTTTTTCGTCCGGCAGGACCCGCATCCGGCCAACACGCCGGCCTCAAAGGCCAAAACGGACAAAACGTGAAGCTCCACTTCCGCACAGCGGACCTCCGGCTCAATCACACATGGACGATCGCCCGTGCCAGCGCGGACGTGTTTCAAGTGGTGATTGTCGAACTGACCGACACCGACGGCACCCTCGGCCTTGGCGAAGCGTCACCCGTCGCGAGATACAACGAATCCTCCAAAACAGTGGCCGCCTTTCTCAGCCATGTGGATGCTGCGATGCTTTCTTTCGACAATGTTCCAAGCTCAATGCGCTACATCGAATCCCTGCCGCCCGGCAACAATTCCGCCAGATGCGCGCTGAACGTCGCCTTGCTCGACGGCGCGGCAAAACGCGCTCGAAAACCGCTGCACGACCATCTCGGACTCGGCTTCCGTGAACGTCACCACGTCACTTCATTCAGCATCGGCATTGCCGCGCCGGACATCATCCGCCGGAAAACACTGGCTGCGGAACAGTTTCCCATCCTCAAACTCAAGGTCGGCTCGGCGGACGACGACGCCAATTTCGCCGCGCTGCGCCAGGCTGCGCCGGCCAAGACCGTTCGCGTGGACGCCAACGAAGGCTGGACAACCAAGGAACAGGCGTTGCGCATGATCGAACAGTTTGCGGCTGACGGACACGTCGAGTTGATTGAACAACCGATGCCCGCGACCACGCCGGTCGAAGACATGATCTGGTTGAAAGAACGGTCGCCGCTGCAGTTGTTTGCCGACGAATCGTATCACACCGCGACCGATGCGGCGTTGTGCTCAAAATGCTTTCACGGCGTCAACGTCAAGCTCGGCAAGGCCGGTGGCGTCAGCGGCGCTTTCGACGCGTTGCTCGCGGCCCGGAACGCGGGACTCAAAACAATGCTCGGTTGCATGATCGAAACCAGTATCCTCATCAGCGCCGCCGCCCATCTGGCGGAACTGTGCGACCACCTCGACCTCGACGGAAATCTGCTCATCGCCAACGACCCGTTCATCGGAGTCAGAGCAAGAGAAGGGACATTGTCCTTCTCAGGCGCGGCGCAACCATTCGGACTGCGCGCAAGCCCCAGGTGAACACGCACGACACTTTCCCGCTTTCTCACCCCGCCACCTTCGGCTAACGTTGCTCCCATGAGCGCTGTTGTTGCTGAAAATCTGCCCGATGCCCAGGGCCACTTTGGTCCGTATGGCGGACGTTACGTGCCCGAGACGTTGATGCATCCGTTGCAGGAACTGGAGGCCGAATACTTCCGCGCGCAACACGACCCCGAATTTCAGAAGGAACTTTCCTACTATCTCACGGAATTCGTCGGTCGCCCCACGCCGCTTTACTTCGCCGAACGCCTCACCAAGGACCTCGGCGGCGCGAAAATTTATCTCAAGCGCGAAGACCTGAATCTCACCGGCGCGCACAAGATCAACAACGCGATGGGCCAAATCCTGTTGGCCAAGCGCATGGGCAAAACCCGCATCATCGCCGAAACCGGCGCAGGCCAGCACGGCGTTGCGACCGCGACCGTGGCAGCGATGTTCGGCTTGAAATGCGTCATCTACATGGGCGCGGTGGATTGCGAACGCCAGATGCTCAACGTGTATCGCATGAAGATGCTCGGCGCGGAAGTCGTGCCGGTTCACGCGGGTCAAAAGACCTTGAAGGAAGCCGTCAACGAAGCCATGCGCGACTGGGTCACGAACATCCGCAGCACGCATTACATCCTTGGCACGGCCTACGGCGCGCATCCCTATCCGGTGATGGTCCGCAATTTCCAGCGCGTCATCGGCGACGAAGCCCGCGCGCAGATTCTCGAAAAGGAAAAGCGTTTGCCCGACCTGCTCATCGCGTGCGTCGGCGGCGGCTCGAACGCCATCGGTCTGTTCTATCCGTTCCTCAATGACGTAGGCGTGAAGATGATCGGCGTGGAAGCGGGCGGACTCGGCATCAAGCCGGAGCAACATGCGGCGCGGTTTCATGGCGGTTCACTCGGCGTGTTGCAGGGCACGCGCAGTTACATTTTGCAGGATGATTTCGGCCAGATTCAACTCACGCACAGCGTCAGCGCCGGATTGGATTACGCCGCCGTCGGACCGGAACACGCGTTCCTGCACGACGCCAAGCGCGTGGAATATACATACGCCACCGACGACAAGGCTCTCGAAGCGTTCATGAAATTGGCGCGACTCGAAGGCATCATCCCCGCGCTCGAAAGCTCGCACGCCATCGCCGAATGCATCGTCCAGGCACCGAAGGTGGGCAAGGACGGAATCATCATCGTGAACCTCTCCGGTCGCGGCGACAAAGACGTGGCGCAAGCCGCGGACAAGATCGGTTTACAGATGCCGAAGTAGCCCCATGCAAGCTCATGCGGAAAACTTGAGAATGTTTAAGTCTGTTCCGCCTGAACGTTTCGACATTTTAGCGAACGAGAGAATCGCATTCGCTCCACCGGATCGAGTCGAGGATCCTTTTGAGTTCAGAATGGGAATCACAAGGAGAACGGCTGGAAATCAACTCAAGGAGTTGATTGCGCGAGTTGAACGCCGTGCAGAAGCAACAACTCCCGGATATGCGAAGAACGTTCTGGAAACTTTTGGAAGATTCCGAGAGAACATGAGGGTTGCGAACGCCCGAAGCTCATCCGACTGACCAAAGCCCTCCGCCTCGTCGAATCAGAGGCTGCGATTGTTGGAATCACGACCAGAAGAAAAAGGCGCGGCATTGAGCCGCGCCTTGTGTCATTCCCCTGCAATGGCTCGCTTGGGCGTCTATTGATTCTGATCCTGCGGTGGCCGAGGACCGCGCGGAGGACGTTGACCATCGCCACGGCCTTCACCGCCTTCCGGACGCGGTGGACGCAACTCCTCCCTCGTCAACTGGCCGTCATCGTTTTTGTCCAGCGCCAACAGGGCACTGCCGGCCTTGGAGATTTCGGTGGCGTCTATCGTGCCATCCTTGTTTGCGTCCAGGACGGCCAACATCGGCCCCGGACCTTGTTGCTGGCGCATGCCGGGACGGCCCTGTCCGTCCTGACGCGGCGGCCGTTGTTCGTTCTGGCCTTCGCCGCCTTCGGGACGTTGCGGACGCAATTCCTCCCTCGTCAAGGCACCGTCGCCATTCTTGTCCAATGTTTTGAGCGCGGCGCTGGCGTTGGCGATCTCGTTCGCGTCAATCGTTCCGTCGTGATTCGCATCGAGCGCATGAACCAGCGGCGGCGGCGGGCCCTGCATGCGCGGACCGCCGGGGCGGGGATTGTTCTCGTCCTGGGCATTGGTGATCAATGCCGGCGCGCCGAGCGCAAGCAGCGCTGCCAGTGTTTTGGTTTTCGTATTCATCGTCTGTTTCCTTTCATTGTTTATGTTTTGTTGGGATTCAGGCCGCAATCGGAGCGGCGTTGAAAGTGTCGAATCCATGTCATTTTTCACGCAGCCACTTTACGCGAGCCAACCTTAAGGCCGCGTGAAGCGAAGAAGTTTATTCCAGACACCAATCCCGCATGCGGGACTCCAGAGAACCTCCCGGCATCAGTCGAACTGCGGCGCTCTCGACTGGAATTTGGAGCTTTATCCCCGCTCACCACCCCGTCTCCGGCCTCGCTCCAATCCCGCCTTGTTCCGCGCGGAATCTCTGCTACCGTTTGCCCCCTTTGTGAGCATTGCCAAAGAAATCGCAAAGCGGCGCACGTTCGCCATCATCTCGCATCCGGACGCGGGCAAAACCACGCTGACGGAAAAGCTCCTGCTTTACGGCGGCGCGGTGCAGCTTGCCGGCTCTGTGACCGCGCGCAAAAACCAGCGCGCCACGACCTCCGACTGGATGGAACTCGAGAAGAAGCGCGGCATCTCGATCAGTTCCACGGTGCTCCAGTTCGAATACGCCGGTTACAAGATCAACCTGCTCGACACGCCCGGTCACAAGGATTTCTCCGAGGACACCTATCGCGTGCTCACCGCCGTGGACTCGGTAGTGATGGTGATTGACGCCGGCAAAGGCATCGAGCCGCAGACCAAGAAACTCTTCGAAGTGTGCCGCCAGCGCGGCGTGCCCATCTTCACGTTCATGAACAAGTGCGACCGCCCGATGCGCGATCCGCTCGAACTCGTGGACGAACTGGAACGCGTGCTGGGCATCGGCGCGTTTCCCGTGAACTGGCCCATCGGCAACGGCTTCGACTTTCGCGGGGTGTACGATCGTCAGACGAGCCGGATGCATCTCTTCGAGCGCACGGTCGGCGGTCAATATCGCGCGCCGGTGCAGGTTGGCGACATCAACGATCCCGCCGTGCGCGGTCAACTCGATGAACAGACCTTCGCGAAGACCGTGGAGGAACTGCAAATGCTCGAAACCGCCGGGGAAATCTGGGACGACG
>DAOLDN010000064.1:0-11585 GCA_035327385.1 Verrucomicrobiota bacterium
ACTGGCGACAGCATGGCCCCAACCTATCGGGACGGCAGCGTCAATTTCGTCAACCGTCTCGCCTATGTTTTCGCCGAGCCCAAACGCGGCGACGTCGTCGGCATCCGCATGGCCGGTGAAAGCGTCATGTTTATGAAACGCATCATCGGACTGCCTGGAGAAACGGTGCAGTTCCTGGATGGCGTCGTCCACATCAACGGCGAGCCTCTCCACGAACCCTACTTGAAGCTGCCCTGCAACTGGACCACCCACACTGTGACGCTGGGGCCGGAAGGCTACTATTTCATGGGCGACAATCGTTCGATGCCGCGCCAGGATCACTCCGGCGGCGAACGCGAGCGCAGCCGCATCGTCGGCAAAGTGATCTTATGAAGTGGATTCTGCGTTCGCTGCTGATCCTTGCCGTCGCGGGACTCGGATACTGGCTTTGGACCGTGTTCTTCCCGCCTCCCGAAAAACTGATTCGCAGGCAGCTGATTTCGCTTGCTCGCACGGCTTCCATTGACACAAAAGCCGGAACGATTGCGCGCGCCGTGGCCGCAACCGAAATTCCAGGTTTCTTCACGCAGGACGCGCGCATCATCGTCAACATCCCGCCATATCCACAACAAAGTCTGGAAGGGCGCGACGACATTTCCGAAGCCGCCAAACTGCTCCAGGCTCGCATCCGGTCCATCAAGGTCGAATTCCTCGACCTCAACATCGTGGTGGGCAAGGAAAAGAGGAGCGCCCAGGTGGACCTGACCGCAAAAATCACCTTTCCCAGGGACGACGACCTGATCGCACAGGAACTGAAATTCCTGCTGAAAGAAAACGACGGGAAGTGGCTCATCACCCGCGTCATGACCGTCAACGCCTTCAACTGAACAGACCCATGTCCGACGACTTGCAATCCGCCGCTGCGTCCCTCGGCATCCATTCCATCAAACGCCACATCTTCCTCTGCGCCGACCAGACCGAACCGGAATGTTGCTCCAGGGAACAGGGCTTGGAATCGTGGAACTATCTCAAGCGCCGCCTCAACGAGCTTGGATTGACAGGTCCAAACGCCCTCGTCTTCCGCACCAAGGCCAACTGCCTGCGCATCTGCGTTCGCGGTCCGGTGGCCGTCATCTATCCCGAAGGCGTCTGGTACCACTCCTGCACACCGGATGTGCTCGAACGCATCATCCAGGAACATCTGCGCGACGGGAAAATCGTCCAAGAATACGCCTTCGCCCGGAATCCATTGACGCCTTCCACATGAAAAATTGATTGCCCGTCGCCCGCCGTGACTGCACATTCTGCACGCTACTGGAGAGGTGGCAGAGTGGTTTAACGCGCACGCCTGGAAAGCGTGAATAGCCAAAAGCTATCGGGGGTTCGAATCCCCCCCTCTCCGCCAGTATTTCCTCCCTAATCCAGCGCGATCGAAACGTGCTTGGTTTCCAGAAACGCCTCGACTCCCTCTGAGCCTAGTTCGCGTCCCCAGCCGCTTTGTTTCATGCCGCCGAACGGACATTGCGACGTCGTCGGCAGACCCTCGTTCACGCCGATGATCCCCGCCTCCAGCGCCTCCGCAACCCGGAACATCCGGCTCAAGTCCCGCGTGAACACGTAGGCCGCAAGACCGTGATTTGAATTGTTCGCCAGATCAACCGCCTCCTTCTCGGTGTCGAACACCGTCACAGGCGCGATCGGCGCAAACGTTTCCTCAAACATGCAAAGGCTGGTTCTCGGCACGTCCGCAAGCACCGTCGGTTCCAGAAAAAACGCCGGCTGCATCACGCAATTGCCGCCACACAACAGTTTTGCCCCGCCTTTCACCGCGTCGTTCACATGCTCCACAGCCCGCACCAGCGCCTCCTCGTCAATCAACGGCCCCACCTGCGAATGGGTGTCCAGTCCGTCGCCCACGTGCAATTGCCGCACCTCCTCCACCAGCCGGTCGAGGAACACGCGATACACACGGCGTTGAACGTAAATCCGGTTGGCCGCGATACACGACTGGCCGGTGTTCCTGAACTTCGCCATCACCGTGGCCTTCACCGCCTCGGGCACGTTGCAATCGTCGAACACCAGCACTGCCGCGTTGCCGCCCAGTTCGAGCGACAGCGGTTTGACATGTTCCGCCGCTCCCTGGATCAGTTTGCGGCCCGTTTCCGTCGAGCCGGTGAACGAAATCTTCCGGCACAACGGATTGTCCAGGAATTCCCGCGCAATCTCATCCGCCTTCCCCATCACCAATTGGAAAACGCCCTTGGGAACTCCAGCAGCTTCCACACACTCCGCGAACGCCACCGCGCTCAACGGAGTTCGGCTCGACGGTTTCAAGACCACCGGACATCCCGCCGCAAGCGCCGCACCCACCTTGCGAACCGCCAGCATCAGCGGAAAATTCCACGGCGTGATCGCGCCCACAACTCCCACCGGCGATTTGATGACCAGATGACGCTTGTCGTCCGCCTGATGCGGGACAATGCGTCCATAGACGCGCCTCGCCTCCTCGGCAAACCATCGCAAATGGTCCATCGCCAGCGACACCTCTCCCTGGCTCTGGCCAACGGGCTTTCCGTTCTCCTGCGTGATGATGCGGGCGATCATGTCGCGACGCTTTTCCAGTTGATCCGCGACCTGCCGCAGCAAATCGCCGCGCATTTTGCCGGGCACTTTGCGCCAGCCTTCCCAGGCCGCGTGCGCGTCCTTCAACGCCCGCGCCACCATCTCGCGCCCGGCGACGGAAACGGTCGCGAACGCGCGCGACGTCGCCGGATTCACCACGTTGGACGTTTCCTCGGTGTAACGCCATTCGCCATTGAGATAAAGCGGGTGGTTCTTCATTTCGGACAACACCAAGACAGCAAGCCGCCCCGTTGAAAAGAGAAAAATGCGCGCAAAGCAACACCGGCCACCCCGTCTCGCGTGGCTGCGTTCGCGAGAACGCGGCTGACTCCCTGCAAAGATGTTTGCTGCACCCTCGCGAGTGGCGCGCGGATTCCATTACAGCAGACGCATTGTTCCAATCAGTACAGCAACAGCCGGAAGAAGACGGGCTGCGACGGCAATTGCAGCGTGACGCGCCAGTTGCCGGCCACCAGCTGCGGCTCAATGCCAACGGGCAGCCACGAGCCTCCCACGCCCGTTGCGGATTCCAAAACGCAACCGCCACATTCCTCGGGCCATTCCACCAGCAACTGGCCGCCGGACGCGCGGATGCTCAAGACACTGTCCGGCAATCTCACAGCGCGGAAGAATGCCCGCGCTTCGTCCGCCGCAATCAACGGAAGTTCCTGCCTCAATCCGTTCAACTCCACAAACCCAACCACCGACGGAGCGTTCGTGCCGTTCAAATCCGCTGACTTCTCCAGCGCGTGTCGTTTGCCCGCAATGCCGTAAAGCGTCAGCGCCAGTTGACGGTTCGTGGCGGGCGACACATCGAGAATCGGTTCGAGACCGACGATGAACACTTTCCCATCCGTCGTCCTGCCGTTGGAAACGAGGTCTGACGACGCGCGTTTGCCGGTCACAACATCACCCTTCACGTTCGCCACCGCCGAATGAGGATTCGCAATCGTGTCGAACTCCAGCCGCGCCAGTTGGAGGTCGCCCTGCAAACGCAACGACGGCAGGCTGTCGAAACGGAGCTGGTATGCGTCCGAACCCAGCGATTGTACCTGGGCGGAGGCCAGTTCCGGGGCAAACGTCGTCAACGCCAGATTCGTCAACCGCTGCCCGCCCGCGTTTAACGTGAGAACGATGTTCGTCAGGTCGGCGGAGGAGACCAGTTTCAACGGCACGCTCGCGCTCGCGCCGGACAACAATTGCGTCGAACCGATGTTCAACAAAAAGTCCGCCTGAGTGTCGCTCACAGTCACCGCAAACGTTCGGCTCGCGTTCTGCGGCGGCTCGCCGCCGTCCGTGACGACGATGCTGATCGGATACGTCACGCCGCCCTGTGTTTGCGTCGGTTGCCACGAAAAGACGCCGGTGTTCGTGTTCAACGTCGCTCCCGCCGGCGCGCCCGCTCCAAAACTGAACCGCAACGGCTGAGGCGGCAGGTCCGTGTCCAACGCAACATTGGTGATCGTCAACAATTGTCCCTCGGAAATCGTGACGTCCTCGATCGGCGCGAGGAATGGCGCGACGTTGTCCTCCAGCACCACGACCTGGAACGTGCGGCTGGTGTTCAGTTGCGGGATTCCATTATCGCGCGCCTCCACCGTCACAGTGTTCGTGCCCGGGCCGTGGCCCTCGCCCGTCACCCACGTCAACTGTCCGCTCTGCGGATTGAGGATCATTCCAGACGGCGCGCTCGCGCCGAGATGGAACGACAGCGAATCACCGTCGGAATCGGTGGCCGCAACCGCCATGGACAACGTCTGTCCTTCAACGATTGTCCTGTTGGTGATGACCTCCATCACGGGCGGATGATTGCTGAGAAGCACGGTCGTTTGCGCATCTGGCGTGGCGGGCGCTTCTTCACGATTGCCCGCCGCGTCCACGGCCACGCTGTAAAACGCGTAACCGTTGCCGAACGTTGCCTGATAAATGCCGCTCGTGTTGGCAACACCCGCGAGCCATCGCTGGAACGGCCCGCCGTTTTCGCTCACATAAATGTCATACGCCGCCACCGGGCCGGAATCGTCATTGCCCGACCAATTCAACGGGATTGCGACCGAACTTGCCGCGGGCAACGCCGCCACAACGCTCGACGGCGGCGTGACGTCCAGTTCCGGTTTCAACGCGTAATTCAACGTGTAACCGCCGGTGCTGTTGTAATCCAGCAAATGCAAAACGTATTCGCGGTCGGGCTTTTTGCCCATTCCACGGAACGTGCGGTCCGTCACCCATGCGTTGGTTTCCACGGCCACGGTTTCATTGTCGGAACGCACCACGCTCACGAGAGTGTATTCGCCGTCCGCGGGATCGGGCACTCGCAGATATGTCCAGCCTCCGGGCATCGCGGCGTCCAGTTGAACGGAAAGATTTCCGGGCGACAAAGTGCCCGTGATGACGGCGTTGGTGACGACCTCCACTGCGTTTGACGAACCGTCGCTGAGAAGGAGCGTGTCCGGCAGGTCGCGCAAATCCGGCACTTCGTTGACCAGAAAATCAGGTCGCCCATCCTCAAACACGCCGCCCGCCCGCACCACGCGGATCATTTCGTGGATGTTCACCTCGTCAATCAGCGACAACTTGGGATTGCCGAGTCCGTCCACGTGCTCGAATGACGCCTTGTAATCAATGAACAATCCCTGCAACGTCGAAGTCATCAGCCAGCGCGCGATGGCGTTCGTGCCCGGTCCGATATCGCCCATGTCCGCAGTCAATGTCGGTTTGAGATTCTGCCCGGCGACCTCGGTGGCGATGATCTTGAAATCAATCAGCAGTCCCTTTTCATTTTCCACGATCTGCGGTTGCGCGGAAGTGATTCGGAAATTGCGCGCCGTTCCCTGTCCAAAATTGCGCACCATGACGGCGAGCGAGAACGGAATCGCAGGTTCGACGATGTCCGTGTATGGGTCGTCGCTGAAAACGTCGCGTTGATGGAAATAATCCACCTTGAGTCGCGGCGTAGGCAGCACGTTGATCTGCGCCGGTTCGAGCGGAACGGAAACAGCGGTGCCGTTGACGATGTAATTCAACGCGCCTGAAACAAAGTATCTCGTTTCCACCTCCGGCGCGGCGTCCACAGTCGGCACGAGAATCCAGGTAAGCCGTCCCGTCTGACTGTCCGGCAGCGTGCCGTTGCCGTTGGTGCCGGAGATGCCGGACAATTCGGGAGCATGAATTCCAAACAGCTCCGACGCGTCGTTGCCCTCGGAGTCGAGCACGCCGATTGTCACATAAACGTTCTCCAGCGGCTTGCCTTCGGTGTTGTCAATTTCGAGAGTCGCCTTGAACGCATCGCGGCTCAACACCGCCTCCTGGTCCAGTCGCAGTTTCACCTTCGCGCAAACGCCGCTGTCGCTCTCGGACAACGCCTCGATCAATTCATCCAACGCCGCGCCGGCCCCCGCAGCGACGGACGCAAATCCCTCGGCCTGGCTTCGAAGCATGGCGTTGGTAGCGGCGGACATGGCATCGCCCAACTGGTCAAACGCGAAGAAATCCGTGGACTGGCCCGGCGGCACGTTGGTGATGGAAAAGATTCCCGCCTGCCAGTAATCGAGCGAACGGTTCCAGCGTTCGGCCAGTTGCTGGACGTGGCCGTTGTTGACGCCCACGGGCAGCGTCTGGCTTTGCAGCGCGTTGAGTTCCGAGGCGGAAACAGTTGACCCCGCGTCGGAGCCGGGCGCAATGGTTGCAAGGAACGATCCGAAAAACGATTTCACCACGTCCGGCTGCCCGGTCTCAGTCCATGCCGGGTCGCCAAGCAGCAGGTCATAGAAACCATCCACGGCCAACACTCTGTCCACTCGCGTCTGCAACGTGCCCAGCAAGCCGGCGTAGGGACCGGAAAAGTTCAATGGCTTGCGCCCCTTGCCGGACAGTGCCGACGCCGTCTCGAACTCGTCTTCCTCCGGCGCGCACGCTTCCAGCAGATCGAACAGACAGCCGGTGCCCGTCTTGTCCTTGGCATGTTCAAACCAACATCCCAGTTGGTCCGCGATACAGTCACGCATCTGGTCCTGTGATGGGTTGGTCAATAACCCCCCCAGGCAATCCGCGCCGGGAAGCAGCGGGCATGGTGGTTCGGGCAGGCCGAAATCAGGCAGGATACAATCGCGCAGCGCGTCTCCGAGTTTGTCGCGACATTCCGGGTCGCACGGATTGGGAATCGCCAGCGCGGGCACAGCCTTGTAAATGGCGGCCAGCAGCGTGTCGAGAATGACGTTCTCGTTGCGCTGGCCCGGTGTGAAATTGCCAAACCAACCGCGATACGGCCACGTTTGCCCGCAATCAACACACTCCGGCGGCAGCCGGATGCCACCGCCGCCGGCAGGCAGCCACGACCAGCCCAGATGCCGGATCACGTCCGAAATGCACTGGCCCGCGTTCGGAAATGACAGCGCCGTCAACTGGATGTTCTCGTACGGCCCGCACGGAAAACTGTGGATCGCCCGCGCCGTTGCGAAACACGCGCCGACGCGTTGGCCGAATGAATTCTTTCCGACCGCAGGCGCGGGCGACGCCGACACGCGACGTATCACCAGCGGCACGGTGAAGGAACTTTTCGCGGGCAACGTTCCCAGATTCGAGATAAGCGGCTCGAACACCACGTCCGGGTGCTCGTCGAACTGCAACTCGAAATCGTTCGCAGCGATCAGTCCGTGGTTTTCAATCTTCAGGTCCACCTGCATCACGTCTTCAAGCTCCGCAAGATCAATCACCGACGGCGTGATCGTCACCACCGGCGCGGGCACGTTCGCCTCGAACTCCGTTTCCACGACGATGCGGTAACGGTCTTCAATCTGTATCGGCACAACCGTCCAGGTGTAACGAACCGTTTGTCGCGACAGGAACGCCTCCACGTTGTTGGTCCCGCCCGCCGCGAGCAAATGCGTGCCCTTGTAGGCGGTGTGTTTGTCCGCCGTCACTTCCACTTCGTAATAACCCTCCGCCAATTGCGACGCGAACCATTCGCCGTCAGCGCCCGTGACGCCGTTGGTGACGACTGCGCCCGTTTCCGCATCGCGCACCACGACCGCCGCGTTGGTCAGTTTCGGAGCGCCCACCGCGTAATACGTGAATTCATCCACCGCCGTCACTCGCAGGTCGCCGAAACTGTCGGAAAGCAACCTGAACTCGAACGGCACAACCGTCACGCTGCCGCCGCCCAACAACAGATTGCCGGTCACGGTCGTCAACGGTTCGTTCGTGCCGGGCATCAATTGCAGTGTCACTTCCGTGCCTTCACCCGGCTGCAACGACGGCAATGGATTGGCCGCCGCAAGATTCAACCACGGCAACGACGGCAACGACACCGTGACAGGCCCGCTGTCCGCGCCGCCGACGTTTGTGACCGCAATCGTCACCAGCGTCTGCTGGCCGCGTTTCAATCCACGAACCAACGGCGACGGCGACACGGCCAGTTGCGGAGTCAACGGCTTCACGGTCACGTTGAAGGGCACGTCGCGCGTTGCACCTTCGGCGCTGGTCAATCGCACCACCACCGTCCCCTGCGCCGCCAGTCCGTCCGTGGAGTTGAACGCGTAATTCAGCAACGTGGATTCAAGTCCGCCCAGCGAATTGGTCGCGAGCGTTGCCGAAACGTTGAGGTTCGCCGGCGGATTCAACGCCTGCACCGCAATGCCGCTCAACGGAGTGTCCCCCGCGTTGACCACTTGAACCGCGCCCGTCACGACGGTTTGTCCCATGAGCGTGACCGACGTCACGGCAGGAACCGCGTTCAGTCCAAACAACATGAAACTGTCCTGCGCCGCAGCGTTGGCGTCGCCCGGATGCGCAGCGCCAATCTCATACGCGCCGGCCTCGCCGGGCAGTGGATGCCACGCCGTCGAGAAATTGCCAGACGCATCCGTCAGCGCCGAAATCACCCGATGCGTTCCGCGCACGTAAATGTGGATGTTGACCAGCACAAACGATGCAGGCGCGTTGTTCGACGGTTTGAACGCGTGGCCCATCATCGGAACGGGCGTGCCCGCTGGAGCGGATTCCAGCGTCGTTGAAACCGTGGCATTGTATGCCGCGTTGACCTGAATGGGAGTGACCGACACGCGCGTGTTGTTGTCCTCCAGAATTTCGCCGATGACGTTGTTCACGTCCGTTTCGGCGATCACCCAGTATTCGCCCGCCGATTGCGGCAACCTCACGGCGAACGTCTGGCCAAATTGCGACCCCGACGGCAGCGCGCCGCTGAATGTGTATTCGCCCATCAACGTGTCGCCGCCCGGCAACGGATCGGTCGAAAGATAAATCCGCTGAACAATCGTGTTGGAAACCATCGTTCCGAAACCTTGATTGCGGATGGTGTAACCGAGATTGACGAATGTCTCCGTGTCCGCGACAGCGGGAGCAGTGACCGATTGCACGACCAAATCCGGCAGATTCGCGTCGCTGACGGTCAACGTCGCCGTGCCCGGCGCAAAACCGGCGGCGTCCGCAGTGATAAGAACGGATTTGTTTCCATCCGTCGCGCCGTCGGACGGAGTTGTGATGTTAAACGCAGCCGACGTTGCTCCCGCCGGAATGGTGACGGACGCAGCCACTGTCGCCTCGGCAACGTCGCTTGAACTCAGATTCACGAGCAGCGAATTGTTCGTGGCAGTGTTGCGTGAAACTGTTCCAGTCGTCGCCGGATTCAAGCCTTCCGCGACCAGCGATTGCGCCAGAGTCACGGTCAACGCAGGCCCTTCGTCGTCAGAAACCCAGAGCGTCGCCGATTTATCGTCGGCCACGCGCGCCCCGAACGCCGATGTCTTGATCCAAACGGCGACCTCGACGGCTTTTGTTCCATCCAAAACGTCATTGTCCACTGCGGCGACCGGAAAACTCGCGGAGGATTGTGACGCGGGAATGACAACAAGCGACGGCACCAGCACCGCGCTGTTATCGCTGCCGACCAATTCCACGTAAATTGGAGTCGCCGTCACCGGTGTTCGCGTCAATGTGCCCGTCGTCGCCTGCGGCCCTCCGGCTTCGCTGATGTTCGTGGATGCGAACGTCAACGTGACCTCCGGCAGATCGTCGTCGAGCACGGTGACGTTGGTGAAACTCCCGTTGTGATTCGCGGCTGAAACGCTGATTGTGTAAGCCGCGTCCAGTTCCACCAACAGATCATTCACCGCCAGCACAGCAAACGTGGTGGAAAACTGGCCTTCGACAAGGGTCACAGAAACGGGCGGCAGCAACTGGCCGGGGTTGGAACTGGCGACGTTGACGATGAGCGGCGCGTTTGTTCCCGCGTCGCGCGTCACCGTGACCGCGAGTGTCAGTCCTTCCTGAACCGAGTTCGTCGCCAGTGACAATGTGAGCGTGGGTTTGTCAGTATCCAAAACACTCAACTGCCCGACCGCTGATGCAAATCCCGGAGCGCTGACCGCGATGTCCACAAGCTGGTTGCCGTCAACGACTCCGTCGGCCAGCGGCGAAACGTTGAACGTTGCTGATGCCTGACCGGAGGAAATGACGATGTTCGTCGGCATCGCCAGTTCGCTGGCGTCGGAATTGGTGATGGTGACGGACAGCGGCAACGCGCGGCTTCCGTTGCGCGTGACGATTGCCTGGACTGGCGACGCGCCTTCGGCGACTTGCGATGCGGACAATTGCAACGTCAGCACAGCGGGAATGAGCGTGGAACTCGCGGCAGCGGTGATGTTGTTCGTTTCGTTGCTCTCAAAGAAATCGTCGCGACTGTCGGCTGAAATCCTGAACCACGTTTCGCCCAGCGGACTGGTGATGGGAATGACGAGTGTTTGAGTGCGACTCAATGAAGCGCCTGCGTTCAGCGTGTTGGTGAAGTTGAACGTCGCCATTTCCACGGCACCAGCTCCGGCTGCGTTCGTTGCGATGAAAATCGTCTCCGACCAGACGCCGGTGACCGAGAGACTGCCGCGATTGGTGACAGCCCATGAAACTTGAATCTGCTGGCCGGGTTGGGCATTGGCGGGCGCTGAAACGTCCAGCACGGCGAAATCCGGCACCGGCGGCAGCGACAACGCAATCGGTTTGCCCAGGAGATTGTTGTTCTCGTTTGTTTCGGCGATTGCGTTCGCCGCGTCCGCTGTCACCAGGAGAAAATAATCGCCGGGCGAAAGGTTTTGCGCCAATGGCAAAGTGACACTCGCGGAATTGCTCAACGCAGACCCACCGGCCAGCGGAACATTGGTCACTGTCAACGTCGTCAACAGTGTCGCGCCGGACAGGTTGTTGGAGTTTGCGCCGAGATACAGGCGATCAATCCACGACGAAAACGCCGGTGCCGCGCCGTTGTTGGTAGTAATCCATGAGACGGACAGGATTTGTGCGAACTGCGCTGCCGGCGGCGCAATGATTGAAACCGGTTGGAGATCCGGAGACGACACGGTCATCGTCACGGTGGAGACGGTGACGTTGTTCGTTTCGTTGTCCTCCTCGACAACCTGATTGGCAACATCCGTGCGGAACACGGGATAAAATGTTCCGTTCAAGCCGCCGGGCAGAATCACCGATTGCGTGCGCATCACGGACTGGCCGGAGATCAGGCTGTTGGTGGCGATAATTGACGCAAGCGTTGTCGCGGGCGTTCCGTTCGGATTGGCGGAGATGGAAACGGTTTCCGTCCACGGCGCGACTGCGGACTGGCTGCCTTGATTGAGCGAACGCCAGATGAACGTGACAGGCTGCGTTGCGAACGCGTTTGTCGGATGGCTGGTCTGGTCAATGACGAGGTCGGCGACAGGTTTGACGATCAGCACCGCGACCTGGCTTGTGACCGAGCCAGCGGAGTTGGTGATGATGACGCGATAATTGCCGGCCTGATTGGTCTGTGCGTTGAGCAGTGTGAGGTTGAGATTCGTGGCGGTCGGAAGATTCGTGCTGCTGAACTGCCATTGGTAATGGAAAGGTCGCGTGCCCGTGGCAGTGACGCTGAACGCCGCCGTCTGGCCGTTGATGATGATCTGGTTCTTGGGTTGGGACGTGATGACAGGCGGCGTGGCGGG